>NZ_JAFGYJ010000029.1:0-70876 GCF_017490805.1 Pseudomonas sp. 43(2021) | reverse complement strand
TGAAACGGTAGCCAAGGCCTCGTTGCAGAAAAGCCTGGATGGCGGAAAGCTTGAACTGTCTGGTGTGCTTGCTCATGTGAAACGCCCCTGAGGTTGGATTTTTGTCCAACATCAGGGGCGCAGTTCAAAAGCTGCTTCTACAACAAACCTCCCCGCAATCCTTTGCTCAGCCCATTCCCTTCTATTAATAAACCCCGGTTATAGCCAAAACCAATCAAAAGCATGAGCTTTGCCAATGAGCCTTTATCGGGACCAGCGGTTAGGATTCTCTCCATCAACTGATTCCAACCCCATGAAGGAGCGTCTCTCATGCCAATCATCAACAGCCAGGTCAAACCGTTCAACGCCACCGCCTACCACAAGGGCGAATTCGTCCAGGTCAGCGAAGCCGACCTGAAAGGCAAGTGGTCTGTCGTGTTCTTCTACCCGGCCGACTTCACCTTCGTCTGCCCGACCGAGCTGGGTGACCTCGCCGACAACTACGCCGAGTTCCAGAAGCTGGGCGTGGAAATCTACGGCGTGTCCACCGACACCCACTTCACCCACAAAGCCTGGCACGACACTTCGGACACCATCGGCAAGATCCAGTACCCACTGATCGGTGACCCGACCCACGTTATTTCGCGCAACTTCGACGTGCTGATCGAAGAAGCCGGCCTGGCCGATCGCGCTACCTTCGTGATCAACCCGGAAGGCCAGATCAAGATCGTCGAACTGAACGACGGTGGTGTAGGCCGCGATGCTGCCGAACTGCTGCGTAAAGTGAAAGCTGCCCAGTACGTTGCCGCTCACCCGGGCGAAGTCTGCCCGGCCAAGTGGAAAGAAGGCGAAGCCACCCTGGCGCCATCGCTGGACCTGGTCGGCAAGATCTAAGTCCATGTGCCAGTCGCGGGCGGTGAGCAGCCGCCAAAGCTGAAGTACTTACCGCCCCGTCAAGCGCCCGGGCGACCTCGCCTGGGCGTTTTTGTATCCGAGTTTTGAAAAAGGAATCGCCCGTATGTTGGACGCCACGCTTAAATCGCAACTGAAAACCTACCTGGAGCGGGTCACCCAGCCGATCGAGATCGTTGCTTCCCTCGACGACGGTGCGAAGTCCCGCGAATTGCACGACCTGCTGGTGGAAATTGCCAGCCTGTCGAACCTCATTACCTTTAGCGCGGACGGTACCGACGCCCGTCGTCCTTCGTTCTCGCTGAATCGCCCGGGAGCCGACATAAACCTGCGCTTCGCCGGCATCCCCATGGGCCACGAATTCACCTCGCTGGTGCTGGCACTGCTGCAAGTCGGCGGCCACCCGTCCAAGGCCAGTGCCGAAGTGATCGAGCAGATCCAGGCGCTGGAAGGCGAATTCACCTTCGAAACCTATTTCTCGCTGTCGTGCCAGAACTGCCCGGACGTGGTCCAGGCGCTGAACCTGATGGCGGTGCTCAACCCCAATGTGCGCCACGTGGCCATCGACGGCGCGCTGTTCCAGGCAGAAGTGGAATCGCGCAAGATCATGGCGGTGCCGAGCATCTACCTGAACGGCGAAGTGTTCGGCCAGGGCCGCATGGGCCTGGAAGAAATCCTTGGCAAGATCGACACCAGCGCAGGTAGCCGCCAGGCCGAGAAGATCAATGCCAAGGATGCCTTCGATGTGCTGGTGGTCGGTGGTGGCCCGGCCGGCGCCTCGGCAGCCATCTATGCCGCGCGTAAAGGCATCCGCACCGGTATTGCGGCCGAGCGTTTCGGCGGCCAGGTGCTCGATACCCTGGCCATCGAGAACTTCATCTCGGTACAGGAAACCGAAGGGCCGAAGCTGGCCACGGCGCTGGAAGAACACGTCAAGCAGTACGACGTGGACATCATGAACCTGCAGCGTGGCGAAGCGCTGATCCCGGCTACCGCTGGCGGCCTGCACGAAGTACGCCTGGCCGGCGGCGCCTCGCTCAAGGCCAAGACCGTGATCCTGGCCACCGGTGCCCGCTGGCGCGAAATGAACGTGCCGGGCGAGCAGGAATACCGCGCCCGTGGCGTGGCCTACTGCCCGCACTGTGACGGCCCGCTGTTCAAGGGCAAGCGCGTGGCGGTGATCGGTGGTGGCAACTCGGGTGTGGAAGCGGCCATCGACCTGGCCGGTATCGTCGCCCAGGTGACGCTGATCGAGTTCGACAGCCAGCTGCGTGCCGATGCGGTGCTGCAGCGCAAGTTGCACAGCTTGCCGAACGTGAAGGTGATCACCAGTGCGCTGACCACCGAAGTGCTGGGCAATGGCGAAAAAGTGACCGGCCTGCGCTACAAGGACCGCACCACCGACCAGCAGCATGAAGTGGCGTTGGAAGGCATCTTCGTGCAGATCGGCCTGCTGCCGAACACCGACTGGCTGAAAGGTACCGTCGAGCTGTCGCCGCGTGGCGAGATCATCGTCGACGCCAAGGGCCAGACCAGCATCCCGGGTGTGTTTGCGGCGGGTGACGTGACGACCGTGCCGTACAAGCAGATCGTGATCGCGGTGGGTGAGGGGGCCAAGGCATCGCTGGCGGCCTTTGACCACCTGATTCGCACGTCGGCACCGGCATAAGCCTGTACCGGCCTCTTCGCGGCTAAAGCCGCTCCCACAGGCACTGCGCAGCTTTTGAAAGCTGTGGAGGTCCCTGTGGGAGCGGCTTTAGCCGCGAAAGGGCCGGTGCAGGCAAAGCAGGAACCTGAAGGTGTCTATGATTACTGCAGACCCTTCAGGAATCACACCCATGACCCTGATCAGCCGCGAACCCTGGTGGCTAGTCCCGCCAAAGCCCGGGCAGCAAGAGCAGGACCTGCACTGGGGTTACCTGGAAATCTACGCCGACGGCCGCACCGTGTTCGTCGACCAGCGCCCCAGTGACCGGGAGCTGGCCGAGCGCAAGAGCTGCCGCAACTTCCCCGACCCCGAGCCGTGACGGCTCAGCCTTCCAGCTCGGCCAGGCGTGCCTCCAGCGCCGCGATGCGGGCTTCCAGGGCTTCGATACGGTCTTCCGACACATTGCCGCCGCTGCGTGCGCCACCTTCCTGCTGCCGTGCAGCCAGGATCGCCTCGATTTCCGCCGGGTCGCCCAAGGCATGGGTGTAACGGTCTTCCCGCTGGCCGGCCTGGCGTGGCAGGTGCAAGGCCAGGCCGCGCGAGATCAGGCGCTCCAGCTGGTGCTGGATCTGCTCGGTGTCGTCGAAGTCGTGCAGGCGGTTGCTGCGGGTCAGCAGTTCGTTGAGGGTTTGCGGGCCGCGCAGGAACATCAGGCCCATCAGTACCAGTTGCGCCGGCACCAGCTCCAGCGCCTTGTCCACCCGGTGTTCCCAGCGGTCGGCGCGGCTGCCCATCTGCAGGCGGGTCATGCCTTGCCCTTCGAGGGCGCGCAGGGCCTGGCCGACCTGGCCTTGGGTGAGGTTCATCACCGGCTCGCGGCTGGTCTTCTGGTTGCAGGCCAGAACCAGGGCATTGAGGGTCAGCGGGTAGCTTTCCGGGCTGGTGGCCTGCTTCTCGATCAGCGAGCCGAGAATACGGATCTCGATGCTGTTGAAGCGGCCTTCGCCGGCGGTTTCGTGTTCTGACATGGCCCTGTCTCATTGCTGGGGAAAGGCCACTAGGGTAGGTAATGCCATCGTGTTAGGCAATTGGCACCTGTGGGAGCGGGTGAACCCGCTCCCACAGGGCCACGGCAATCTCAAGCGGTGCGCTGCTCTTCGGCCTGGCACGCCGCTGCGGTAAACAGCACATCGGTCGACGAATTCAGCGCCGTCTCGGCCGAGTCCTGCAGCACGCCGATGATGAAGCCCACTGCCACCACCTGCATGGCAATTTCGCTAGGGATGCCAAACAGGCTGCATGCCAGCGGAATCAGCAGCAGCGAACCACCGGCCACACCCGAGGCGCCGCAGGCACACACCGCCGCCACCACGCTGAGCAGCACAGCGGTCGGCAGGTCCACCGGAATACCCAGGGTATGCACCGCCGCCAGGGTCAGCACGGTGATGGTGATGGCGGCACCGGCCATGTTGATGGTCGCACCCAGCGGGATCGACACCGAGTAGGTGTCCTCATGCAGGCCAAGGCGCTCCGACAAGGCCAGGTTCACCGGAATGTTGGCCGCCGAGCTGCGGGTGAAGAACGCGGTGATACCGCTTTCGCGCAGGCACAGCAGGGTCAGCGGGTACGGGTTGCGGCGAATTTTCCAGAACACGATCAGCGGGTTCATCACCAGCGCCACGAACAGCATGCAGCCGATCAGCACCGCCAGCAGGTGCAGGTAACCGAGCAGGGCGTCGAGGCCCGACTGGGCCAGGGTGGCGCTGACCAGGCCAAAGATGCCCAGCGGGGCGAAGCGGATGACTACGCGCACGATCAGGGTCACGCCATTGGACAGGTCCTCGACCACGGTGCGGGTGGTTTCGCCGGCATGGCGCAGGGCCACGCCCAGGCCGATGGCCCAGGTCAGTATGCCGATGAAGTTGGCATTGAGCAGGGCGTTGATCGGGTTGTCGACCGCACTCAGCAGCAGGTTCTGCAGCACCTCGGTAATGCCGCCCGGCGCGCTCAGCGTAGCCTCGCCGGTGCTCAGCACCAGGTTGGACGGGAACAGCATGCTGGCGACCACCGCGACTACTGCGGCGCCGAAGGTGCCCAGCAGGTACAGCCAGAGGATCGGGCGAATATGGGTTTCCTGGCCGTGGCGGTGGTTGGCGATCGAGGCCATCACCAGGATGAACACCAGCACGGGGGCCACCGCCTTGAGGGCGCTGACGAACACTTTCCCGAGGAAGGCCATGTCGCGGGCGATGGCGGGCGCAAGCAGGGCCAGGGCGATGCCGGCGATCAGGCCGATGACGATCTGCGTCACCAGACTGGTGCGGTTGAGGAAGCGGAGGACAGGGGTCATGTGCAGCGATATCCCAGCATGTTCAAAAAGGGCGCGACTTTACCATAGACCTTTGTCTAGCAGGGGCGGCCTCTTCGCGGGCATGCCCGCTCCCACAGGTACTGCACCGGCCTCAAATGCTGTGCGGTCCCTGTGGGAGCGGGCGTGCCCGCGAAGAAACCACCACGGTCACCAGTGAAACAACTCCCGCCGCGCCCCCTCGGTAATCGCCACGATCCCCGGGTGCTTGACCTTGCGCTCCACCGAAATGGCATAGAACGACTCGTGCACGGCCTCGGTCTGCCCGATCAGCACCACGCCATACTGGCGGCACACTTCCTCGGCGATCACGCTGGGCGCGACGAAGATGCCGCTGCCCGACTGCCCGAATGCCTGCATCAAGGCACTGTCATCGAACTCACCCACGATCCGCGGCTGCACCTGCTGCTCAGCCAGCCAGCGCAGCAGGCGGCTGCGGACCACGGTTTCCTGCCCGGGAATAAGCAATGGCGCATCCTGCAGGCAGGCGGGGAAGGGGCCTTCAAGGCGTTGTGCCAGCGCCGGGGTGGCGAAGAAGCTCAACCCGCATTCGCCCAGCTTCTGGCTATAGCCCTTGATGTCCAGGTGGCTGGGCATGGGGCTGTCGGAAATCACCAGGTCCAGGCGCTGGATCGCCAGGTCGGCCAGCAGCCGTTCGAGCTTGTCTTCACGGCAGTTGATGCGCAGCACGTCGTCCAGCTCCATGGTCGGCGCCAGCAGGCGGTAGACGATGGACTTGGGCACCACGTCAGCCACGCCCACGCGGAACAGGATCTGCTCTTGCGGGCCGGCCCGCAGCATGGCTTCCAGTTCGCCGCCCAGCTGGAACATCTGCTCGGCATAGATCAGCGTCTGGCGCCCTGTTTCGGTCAGCTCCAGCTGCCGCCCCACGCGCTGGAACAACTCCAGGCCGTAGGTCTGTTCGAACAGGCTGATCTGCCCGCTGATGGTTTGCGGGGTCAGGTTCAACTGTTCGCTGGCGCGGGCGATGCTGCCGGTCTTGGCCACGGCCCAGAAGTAGTGCAACTGCCGATAGTTGAGCATCGGTGCTTTCCGGATTCGTAAAAACCGAAGTATAACCGCTGAAAATACGAATTTTCCTGATGTATTACGCTCTTTAGAATGCGACCCCATCAGGCGCCCTGTGCGCCGCCGCAATATCGACAAGCGAGGAACCCATGCTGCAACTCAAATCCATCGGCACGCCGCTGGTGCTGGCCTTGGCCCTGTTCACCCTGGCCGGTTGCGAGCAGGCCGAGAAATCCGCCCAACAGATGCTCGACCAGGCCGCACAGTCGGCCAAGCAAGCCATCGACGACACCAACAAGGCTGCGCAGCAGGCATTGAGCGAGGCCATCGGCAGCGAAGGGCACAAGCCCAAGGACGCTGAAAAGAAAGAAGACACCCAGGAAATCTGACCCCAACCGCTGCTGCAGGATTTGAACAATGGAATACTTGCTGGAACTCGTCGCTAGCCCTACCGCCTGGGTTGCCCTGGCCACGCTGGTGGCCATGGAAGTTGTACTGGGTATCGACAACCTGATCTTCATCTCCATCCTGACCAACAAACTGCCGGTGGAGTACCGCTCCAAGGCCCGCCGTATCGGTATCAGCATGGCCCTGGTCATGCGCCTGGCCTTGCTCAGCACGGTGGCCTGGATCGTCCAGTTGACCGACCCGGTGTTCGAAGTGTTCGGTAATGCCTTCTCCTGGAAGGACGTGATCCTGATTGCCGGCGGCCTGTTCCTGCTGTGGAAGGCGACCAAGGAGATCCACGAGAACGTCGACCCGCACGGGGCCAAGGAAGAAGCCAAGGTGTCGTCGACGGTTACCCTGGGCTTTGCCGCGGCGATCTTCCAGATCCTGTTGCTGGACATCGTCTTCTCGGTCGACAGCATCATCACCGCCGTGGGCATGACCGAGCACCTGCCGATCATGATCATTGCCGTTATCACTGCCGTGATCGTCATGATGGTGGCCGCCGACCCGTTGGCCAACTTCATCAACGACAACCCGACCGTGGTGATGCTGGCCCTGGGCTTCCTGATCATGATCGGCATGACGCTGATCGCGGAAGGTTTTGGCGCTCATGTACCGAAGGGTTATGTGTACGCGGCCATGGCCTTCTCGACGGCGATCGAGGTCCTCAACATCCTGGCCCGTCGGGCGCGGTTGAAGCGTGAGGCGGCTGAAGGTTGATGTGAAAGGGCGGGGCGCTTGCGCCCCGTTCGCGGGTGAACCCGCTCCCACAAGTACCCCGCCGCTTTTGAAGGCAGTGGAGGACCTTGTGGGAGCGGGTTCACCCGCGAATGGGCTCAGGAATTTTTGAAATCAGTGCACCCCGGCATGCCGCCGCGCCCGGCGCACAGGCTGTGGCTTGGCAGGGACCTGCGGTGGCAGGTGATGGTGGGAATGACGCCGCACGATACGCAGTACCCCCCACAGCATGGCGGCTGCGACGCTCAGCCACATGCCCACCAGCATGAGGATTGCCATGGTCAGGCTCATCTGTGCCTCCATCTCTACAGGCCGCGCTCGGTCAACCGGCGCTGGCCGTCCAGACACTGCTTTAGTCTAGCCCTTCGCCTGTGACGTTCCATTGACCAAAGGTCTATTGCTTGGTCCGATTTGCTCCTAACCGGTGTCGGACTATACCCGCGCCGCTGTCCGACCTATGATCGGTGGCCAGAGCCGGGCGCTGCCTGCCTGGCGTTGGAGCAAGCGAGTGTCCATGCAGCAACATTCCTTCAAGACCACCCCCCGTCGGCTGCTGGCTGCCTGCCTGGTAGCGGCTAGCCTGGCCGGCTGTGCCAGCGCACCTTCCGCCAACCTCAAGGGCCTGCCGCAGCGGGTCGAGATCAGCAGCGTGCCGTTCTACCGTGGCAACGCCAACCACAGCGGGGCCATGGCATTGGCGGCGGTGCTGTCGCAACAGGGGGCACCGATCACGCCGGGGCTGCTGGACAAACCGCTGAACCTGCCCCAGGGCGCCGAGGCGCTGGACACCGGCATTCCCCGCGTGGCGCGCGACTACGGCATGGTGGTGTATCCGCTGGACAAGCAGCTGGACGCGCTGTTGACCCAGGTGGCGGCGGGCAACCCGGTGCTGCTGCGTTACGAGGACGGTTCGGCCTGGTGGAGCGAGCCACGCTACGCCGTGTTGATCGGCTACGACCGCTACAAGCAGCGGGTGCTGTTGCGCTCGGGCATGCATCGGCGGCAGGTGATAGGGTTCGATGCCTTTGCATCGGCATGGGCGAAGCTGGGGAGTTGGGCGGTGCTGGTGCAGCCACCACGGCAACTGCCGGCCCAGGTGGACCGCCAGCGCTGGCTGCAGGCTGCAGATGAACTGGCCCGGGCGGGGCAGGAGATTGCGGCGAAGCAGGCTGTGAGTAGCCTGAACAAATAGCTTTATCTCTGCCGGCCCTTTCGCGGGTGAACCCGCTCCCACAGGAAACCCGCTGCCCTCAGGTGCAGTGATATCCCTGTGGGAGCGGGTTTACCCGCGAAGAGGCCAGGCCTGCCTACATCAGAAGCCCAGGCGATCGCGCAGGCTGTAGTACCAGGCCCCAATGGCGCTGAACGGCACGCGCAGCATCTGGCCACCCGGGAACGGGTAGTGCGGCAGGCCGGCGAAGGCGTCGAAACGCTCGGCCTGGCCACGCATGGCCTCGGCCAGCACCTTGCCCGCCAGGTGGGTGTAGGTCACGCCGTGACCCGAGCAGCCCTGCGAGTAGTAGATGTTGTCACCGATACGGCCAACCTGCGGCAGGCGCGACAGGGTCAGCAGGAAGTTGCCGGTCCAGGCGTAGTCGATCTTCACGTTCTTCAGCTGCGGGAAGGCCTTGAGCATCTTCGGACGAATGATCGCCTCGATGTTGGCCGGGTCACGCGCGCCGTACACCACGCCACCACCGAAGATCAGGCGCTTGTCGCTGGTCAGGCGGTAGTAGTCGAGCAGGTAGTTGCAGTCCTCTACGCAGTAGTCCTGCGGCAGCAGGGTGCGCGCCAGTTCGTCGCCCAGTGGCTCGGTGGTGATCACCTGGGTGCCGCATGGCATGGACTTGCTGGCCAGCTCTGGCACCAGGTTGCCCAGGTAGGCGTTGCCGGCGACGATGATGAACTTGGCGCGGACCTTGCCCTGCGGGGTGTGCACCACCGGGTTGGCGCCACGCTCGATGCGTACGGCCGGGGTTTGCTCATAGATGATGCCGCCCAGCGACTCGACCGCGGCGGCTTCGCCCAGGGCCAGGTTCAGTGGGTGGATGTGGCCGCCGCTCATGTCCAGCATGCCGCCCACATAGTTGTCGCAGGCGACCACTTCGCGGATGCGCTTCTGGTCCATCAGCTCCAGCTGGTTGTGGCCGAAACGTTCCCACAGGCGCTTTTGCGACTCCAGGTGGCCCATCTGCTTGCTGGTGAGGGCAGCGAACACGCCACCGTCCTTCAGGTCGCACTGGATGTTGTACTTGGCCACGCGCTCACGAATGATACGCCCGCCTTCAAAGGCCATCTGGCCCAGCAGTTGGGCCTCCCTGGGGCCGACGGTGCGTTCGATGACGTCGATGTCGCGGCTGTAGCTGTTGACGATCTGGCCGCCGTTGCGGCCCGACGCGCCGAAGCCGACCTTGGCTGCTTCGACGATGCTCACCTTGAAGCCGTTCTCCAGCAGGAACAGGGCGCTGGACAGGCCGGTGTAGCCGGCACCGATGATGCACACATCAGTTTCCACCTCACCCTGCAGCGCCGGACGTGGCGGCACCGGGTTGGCCGAGGCGGCGTAGTAGGACTGGGGGTAGGGGGTGTTAGCCATGCTGCAGGAACCTCGTGTTTTATATTTTTAACGAATGTACCGATGCTATCAATAATAATAAACACCCGCTAGTCGTCCGTTGAAAATCCTTTACTCGGTCCCCGCCAGCGCGCCTTTCTATAAAGAGTTTAAGATTCAGTAGGTTAGCGCGAAAAAAAGTGTTGACAGGGTTTTTGGAATGAGTAGAATGCGCACCACACGACAGGCACATAGCTCAGTTGGTTAGAGCACCACCTTGACATGGTGGGGGTCGTTGGTTCGAGTCCAATTGTGCCTACCAAATCGAAGAAGGGGTGATCCGCAAGGGTCACCCCTTTTTTCATTGGGGTTTCATGCGGCCTGATGCGCCAAGCGCCCTCCCTGTGCATGAATCTCGAAAGTTTTTGATTTTTCTCAAAAAAACGCTTTACAGGTACGCATTCGATCACTAATATGCGCACCACACGACAGGCACATAGCTCAGTTGGTTAGAGCACCACCTTGACATGGTGGGGGTCGTTGGTTCGAGTCCAATTGTGCCTACCAAATCGAAAAAGGGCGATCAGCAATGATCGCCCTTTTTGCTGTGCGCACGAAGCAGCGTGTAACGTTTGGTCGCGGTTCGGGGCATTGCCTGGCGTGCTAGAATCCGCCCCTTCGAATCTGGAGGTACACGCGTGCGCAAACTGGCTGTGGTAATGGC
Organism: Pseudomonas sp. 43(2021); assembly: GCF_017490805.1. Taxonomy (NCBI): domain Bacteria; kingdom Pseudomonadati; phylum Pseudomonadota; class Gammaproteobacteria; order Pseudomonadales; family Pseudomonadaceae; genus Pseudomonas; species Pseudomonas sp. 43(2021). The sequence goes on along the minus strand of NZ_JAFGYJ010000029.1, from coordinate 60,474 downwards.
AGTGCTCGCCCTGGCGGGCTGTGAGAACGAGGTCGAAGGCGTGCACAAGCAGGTGGCTGAACACCTGCACAACCCCAAGACCGCCAAGTTCGGCAACGTGCGGATCGACACCCAGGGCACCATCTGCGGCCAGGTCCGCGGCAAGGATGATGCCGGGCAGTACGAAGCCTACCGCAGCTACGTGGCGATCAAGCGCGATGGCCAGTACGAAATCATCGTCGACGACAGTGGCAACAACCTGCGCATCCGTGAGATGTGCGGCGGCGCCGAGCTGCAGCGCCGCGCCGAAGCCCTGGCTGGCCAGCCGGCCCCGCAAGGCTGGGACGTGGAAGTGATCCAGGGCGCCAACATGGGTGCGCTCAGCGACATGACCGCACGCCTGATCGAAAAGGGCATTCCCTCCTCGGTGGAGTACCGCGACGGCAAGCCGGTGGTGCTGATGGGGCCGTTCCCGAGCCGTGAGGAAGCCGAAGCACGCAAGGCCGAGGTGATGGCCAAACTGGGTACCGATTCGGTGGTCATCCAGCACGGCGCAGCACGCTGAACCCGGTTCCTGTACGAGCGGCCTTTTGTGGGAGCGGCTTCCACAAGTCCGCTTCTGCAAGGTCGGCGCGGCACAGCCACGCCTGCGCTAGACATTGTCCGCACAGTTTTGGCTATGCTTGGCAGGAAGAAGCCGAACGGGGAGGGCCTCATGTCTACACTGGAGCGGGCCATTGCCGTGGCCGCCAGGGCGCATGAAGGGCAGTACGACAAGGGTGGGGCTGCTTATATCCTCCACCCGTTACGCGTGATGATGCGGGTTTCCACGCCTGAACAACGGATTGTCGCGGTGCTTCACGATGTGATCGAAGACACTTCGCTGACCCTGTCCGACCTGGCGCGCGAGGGCTTTGCGCTGAAAATCCTTGCCGCCTTGCTGGCGCTCAGCCGCCGTGAGGGCGAGGCCTACCAGGACTTCGTGGTGCGCCTGGGCAGTGACCCGCTGGCGCGCACAGTCAAGCTGGCCGACCTGGCCGACAACAGCGACCTTTCGCGCATCCCATGCCCGGGCCCCGCCGACCTGGCGCGGCTGGCGCGTTACCGTGAAGCCAGCGCCTACCTGCAGGCCTTGGCCTGAGGTCAAGCCGCAGGCCTTGCAGGCGACCCGGGTCAGGCAACTGCCATGCTGGCCGCGGTCAGTCTTCCTTCGGTACGGTCCAGAAAATCTGCACGCCACCATCGTCGCGGTGGGCGAGGGTGACGTTGTCGTTTTCGGCGATTTCCTCGAGCAGGGTTTCCCAGTCTTCCGGCGTCTCGTGTTCCAGGCGGAAGATCAGCGCCGCGCGGCTGCGCTGGGCGGTGGGACTGTTGATGATCTTCTGGATGCGCATACCCAGTTGTTCATAGCTGCTCGGGGTGGCGGAGGCGGTGCTGGACACAAGTGTTTCCTTGTTTTGCTGTATGCGCATACAGTATTTTACCGTAAGTAATTTCGCAACATCTTGTCAGGCGAAAACTGTGCTCAAGCGCAAAAGGGCGCATTTCATTCGGAATCCCGAACAAGCACAGGAGAAGGCGTTCGGCTTTTCGGACAAATTCCAGATAAACTGCCCCTGGCTCGACTTGACCTCCGCCAGCCAAACGGATTTGACAAACCCCGGTCCTGTTTCCATAGTGAGTCAACGCAAACGTTTGCGATCCGACAAAAAACACAAGATCCGGAGTCATCGTCCATGAAACTGCCGTTCCCCGGTCGTCTGCTGGCCCTCGCGGTCATTTCCTCGCTGTCCTTTGCCCTGCCGTTTTCCGCCGCCCACGCCGAAGACAAGCCCAAGGTCGCCCTGGTCATGAAGTCACTGGCCAACGAGTTCTTCCGCACCATGGAAGACGGCGCCAAGGACTACCAGAAAGCCCACGCCGATGAATTCGAGCTGATCGCCAACGGCATCAAGAACGAGACCGACACCGGCGAGCAGATCCGCATCGTCGAGCAGATGGTCAACGCGGGCGCCAAGGCCCTGGTCATTGCCCCGGCCGACTCCAAGGCGCTGGTGTCGGCGGTGAAGAAGGCCATGGACCAGGGCGTGGTGGTGATCAACATCGACAACCGCCTGGACCCTGAATTGCTCAAGAGCAAAGGCATCAGCGTACCCTTCGTCGGCCCCGACAACCGCAAGGGCGCGCGCCTGGTCGGCGACTTCCTGGCCAACCAGAAGCTCAAGGCCGGCGACCAGGTCGGCATCATCGAAGGCGTGCCGACCACCACCAACGCCCAGCAGCGTACCGCTGGCTTCAAGGACGCCATGGACGCTGCGCAGATCAAGATCGTCTCGGTGCAGAGCGGCAACTGGGAAATCGACAAAGGCAACGCCGTCGCGGCCTCCATGCTCAACGAATACCCCGACCTGAAAGCGCTGCTGGCCGGCAACGACAGCATGGCCCTGGGCGCCGTGTCGGCCGTGCGTGCCGCCGGCAAGACCGGCCAGGTGCAAGTGGTGGGCTACGACAACATCAACGCCATCAAGCCGATGCTCGCCGATGGCCGCGTGCTCGCCACCCTCGACCAGGCGGCCAGCCAGCAGGCGGTGTACGGCATCCAGGCGGCGCTGAAAATGGTCAAGGGCGAGAAGCCCGACGTGGATGCCGACAACGTCATCCAGACCCCGGTCCAACTCATCACCAAACCCTGATCGCTGGCAGGAGAAACGGCCATGCCTGCATCGGCCAATGAAGTGGTGCTCACCGCCAGCGGGCTGGGCAAGACCTATGCCCAGCCCGTGCTCGGCGAGGTCAGCCTGAACCTGCGGGCGGGTGAAGTGCTGGCCCTGACCGGCGAGAACGGCGCGGGCAAGAGCACCCTGTCCAAGCTCATCAGTGGCCTGGAAACCCCAACAACCGGGCACATGCGCTACCGCGGCCAGGCCTACGCGCCTGGCAGCCGCAGCGAGGCCGAGCGCCTCGGCGTGCGCATGGTCATGCAGGAGCTGAACCTGCTGCCCACGCTGACCGTGGCGGAAAACCTGTTCCTCGACAACCTGCCCGGCCGTTTCGGCTGGATCAGCCAGAAGCGCCTGCGCCAACTGGCCACGGCCGCCATGGCCCAGGTCGGCCTCGACGCCATCGACCCGGACACCCCGGTCGGCGAACTGGGCATCGGCCATCAGCAGATGGTCGAGATCGCCCGCAACCTGATCGGCGACTGCCATGTGCTGATCTTCGACGAGCCCACCGCCATGCTCACCGCGCGCGAGGTGGAACTGCTGTTCACCCAGATCGAACGCCTGCGCCAACGTGGCGTGGCCATCGTCTACATCTCGCACCGCCTGGAAGAACTGCAGCGCGTGGCCCAGCGCATCGTCGTGCTGCGCGACGGCAAGCTGGTGTGCGACGAGCCGATCCAGCGTTACAGCAGCGCCGAACTGGTCAATCTGATGGTCGGCCGCGAGCTGGGCGAGCATATCGACCTGGGCCGCCGGCAGATCGGCGCGCCGCTGCTCAAGGTCGACAAGCTCAGCCGAGCCGACAAGGTGCGTGAAGTGTCGTTCGAGGTCAGGGCAGGGGAGATCTTCGGCATCTCCGGCCTGATCGGTGCCGGCCGTACCGAACTGTTGCGCCTGATCTACGGTGCCGACCGCGCCGACAGCGGCAGCATCGCCCTTGGCCAGCCACCGCAGGCGGTCACCATCGATTCGCCCAGGGCTGCCGTACAGGCCGGTATCGCCCTGATCACCGAAGACCGCAAAGGCGAAGGCCTGCTGCTGACGCAGTCGATCAGCGCCAACATCGCCCTGGGCAACCTCGGCGCGGTATCGCGGGCCGGTGTGCTCGATGGCGAGGCCGAAAGGGCCTTGGCCGAGCGCCAGATCCAGGCCATGCGCATTCGCAGTGCCGGCCCGCAGCAAGTGGTGGGCGAGCTGTCTGGCGGCAACCAGCAGAAGGTGGTGATCGGCCGCTGGCTGGAGCGCGACTGCCAGGTGCTGCTGTTCGACGAGCCCACCCGTGGCATCGACGTTGGCGCCAAGTTCGACATCTATGGCCTGCTGGCCGAACTGGCGCGCCAGGGCAAGGCCCTGGTGGTGGTGTCCAGCGACCTGCGCGAGCTGATGCTGATCTGCGACCGCATCGCCGTGCTGTCGGCCGGCCGCCTGATCGACACCTTCGAGCGTGACCATTGGAGCCAGGACCAGCTGCTGGCCGCGGCCTTTGCCGGTTATCAGAAACGTGACGCACTGCTGCATGACGCAGCTCCCAGGATGGATGCATGAAAACCACCCCGCTCGACAGCCAAGGCGCCGCACCGGTGCGCCGCAGTGGTACCTATTTTGGCCTGGGTACCTACCTGGGCCTGGCCGGCGCCTTGCTGGCGATGATCGTGCTGTTCTCGTTCCTCAGCAGCCACTTCTGGTCGTACAACACCTTCAGTACCCTGGCCAACCAGATCCCCGACCTGATGGTGCTGGCGGTGGGCATGACCTTCGTGCTGATCATCGGCGGCATCGACCTGTCGGTGGGCTCGGTGCTGGCGCTGGCAGCCTCCACGGTCAGCGTGGCGATCCTCGGCTGGGGCTGGGGCGTGCTGCCTTCGGCCCTGCTGGGCATGGCCGTGGCCGCGCTGGCCGGCAGCATTACCGGCGGTGTCACCGTGGCCTGGCGCATTCCGTCGTTCATCGTCTCGCTCGGCGTGCTGGAAATGGCCCGCGGCCTGGCCTACCAGTTCACCGACTCGCGCACCGCCTATATCGGCGATGCCTATGCCTGGTTCTCCAACCCCATCGCGTTCGGCATCTCGCCGGCGTTCATCATCGCCTTGCTGGTGATCGTGCTGGCCCAGTTGGTGCTGACCCGCACGGTATTCGGCCGCTACCTGATCGGCATCGGCACCAACGAAGAGGCCGTGCGTCTGGCCGGTATCGACCCGCGCCCGTACAAGGTGCTGGTGTTCGCCCTGATGGGCCTGCTCGCCGGCCTGGCCGCGCTGTTCCAGATCTCGCGGCTGGAAGCGGCCGACCCCAATGCCGGCTCCGGCCTGGAGCTGCAGGTGATCGCCGCCGTGGTAATTGGCGGCACCAGCCTGATGGGCGGGCGTGGCTCGGTCATCAGCACCTTCTTTGGCGTGCTGATCATTTCGGTGCTGGCTGCCGGGCTGGCGCAGATCGGTGCCAGCGAACCGACCAAACGCATCATCACCGGGGCGGTGATCGTCATCGCCGTGGTGCTCGACACTTACCGTAGCCGGCGTGCAGGCCGGCGGAACTGAGAACATGGCAACCATCAAAGACGTCGCGGCACTGGCGGGTATTTCATACACCACCGTGTCCCATGTGCTGAACAAGACCCGGCCGGTGAGCGAGCAGGTGCGGCTGAAAGTCGAAGCCGCCATCGCCGAACTCGATTATGTGCCCAGCGCCGTGGCCCGTTCGTTGAAGGCGCGCAGCACGGCCACCATCGGCTTGCTGGTACCCAACAGCGTCAACCCGTACTTCGCCGAACTGGCGCGGGGCATCGAAGACGCCTGCGAACGCAACGGCTACTGCGTGATCCTGTGCAACTCCGACGACAACCCGCAGAAGCAGCGCAGCTACCTGCGCGTGCTGCTGGAAAAACGCATCGACGGCCTGGTGGTGGCCTCGGTGGGCCAGGACAGCGACCTGCTGCAAAGCCTGGCTGGCGTGCGCACGCCAATGGTGATCGTCGACCGCGAACTGGACGGCGTCGATGCCGACCTGGTGCGCATCGACCACGAGCAGGGCGCCTACCTGGCCACCCAGCACCTGCTGGAGCTTGGCCACCGCGACATCGCCTACATCGGCGGCCCCGCCGAGACCGGGGTTACCCAGCTGCGCCTGAGCGGCTTCCGCCGCGCCATGGCCGAGGCCGGCGCAGCGGTGCTGGGCAACCGCGTGCTGCACTGCGACTTCACCAGCCCGGGCGGCCATGCAGCGGCAACCCGGTTGCTGGAGGGCAAGCGGCCCACGGCGATTTTCGCCGGCAACGACATGATCGGTTTCGGCGTGCTGCGCGCCGCGGCCGAACGCAACATCAACGTACCCGCCGAGCTGTCGGTGATCGGCTTCGACGACATCGAACTCAGCCGTTATGTGTACCCGCCGTTGACCACGGTGGGCCAGTCGATCCGCGCGTTGGGCGAGAGCGCCGCGTCGCTGTTGCTGGCGCGTATCGGCACGCCTCGGCAGGGCGCGGCAGAGCAACGTATCGTCGCCCCGCGCATCGTGCTGCGCGAGTCCACCGGGCCGCGCCCGGACCTGTTCAACGATTACCGCTAATGCTAAGGAAATGTCATGAATGCCAAGGTCGTGGTAGTCGGTAGCCTCAACATGGACCTGGTGGCCCGCGCCCAGCGCCTGCCCCGGGCCGGCGAAACACTCCCCGGCGAAAGCTTTTTCACCGTGCCGGGCGGCAAGGGGGCCAACCAGGCGGTGGCCGTGGCGCGCCTGGGTGGCAGCGTGGCGATGATCGGCAACGTCGGCGACGATGATTATGGCCGGCAACTGCACCGGGCCTTGTATGTGGAAGGCATCGACTGCCAGGGCGTTACCACCTGCTCGGGCGTGTCCAGCGGTGTGGCGCTGATTACCGTGGATGCCGCCAGCCAGAACTGCATCGTCATCATCCCCGGTGGCAACGGCCTGCTGACGCCGCAGTCGGTGCAGCGTTTCGATGCACTGCTGCAGGCGGCCGAGGTGATCATCTGCCAGCTGGAAGTGCCGGCCGACACCGTGGCCTGGACCCTGGCCAGGGGGCATGAACTGGGCAAGCGGGTGATCCTGAACCCGGCGCCGGCGACCGGCCCCTTGCCGGCGGACTGGTTCGCCCACATCGACTACCTGACACCCAACGAAAGCGAGGCCGAGGCCCTGACCGGCGTGGCAGTGGCCGACCTGGACAGTGCCCGGCGCGCCGGCGAGCGCTTGCTGCAGCTGGGCGCGGGCAAAGTGATCATTACCCTGGGCGCGCAAGGGGCCTTGCTGGTCACGGCCAAGGGCCACCAGCATTTCCCTGCACCGGTGGTGCAGCCGCTGGACACCACTGCAGCCGGCGACACCTTCATCGGTGGCTTTGCCGCTGGCCTGGTACGCGGCCTGGGGGAGGGCGAAGCCATCACCTTCGGCCAGCGCGCCGCAGCCCTGTCGGTCACCCGCGCTGGTGCCCAGCCGTCCATTCCCTACCTGGCGGAGCTTGCGCCATGAAGAAAACCCCACTGCTGAACGTCGCCCTGTCGCGGACCATTGCCGGCATGGGGCATGGTGACATCCTGGTGATCGGCGATGCCGGCCTGCCGGTGCCGCCGGGGGTAGAACTGATCGACCTGGCCGTTACGCCTGGGTTACCGGATTTCGCCAGCGTGTTGCGGGCCGTGCTGAGCGAGTTGCAGGTAGAGCGCCATGTGCTGGCCGAAGAAATGCAGAAAGTGGTGCCGCCGGCGCTGGTCGAAATCGAGCGGCTGAAGGGCAAGCTGGGCAAGCGTGAATGGCTGAGCCATGAAGATTTCAAAGTACTGTCGCGCAGTGCCCGTGCGGTCGTGCGCACTGGCGAATGCCAGCCCTACAGCAACATCGCGCTGATTTCCGGCGTGACTTTCTAGCCCGTCGCCCCCTGTGGGAGCGGGTTCACCCGCGAACACCGGCGAAGCCGGTGCCATCCACCGCGCTGCCTCCTTCGCGGGTAAACCCGCTCCCACAGGGATTTGCGGTGTACCAGGAATACCAATCCAGGCAACAGGAGTGCCGCCCATGCTCAAACCCCTGCTACAAGGAATCGCCCTCATGGCCGCAGCCACCACCCTCCAGGCCGCCCCCATCGACCTGATCATTGACACCGACCCCGGCGCCGACGACGTGGTCGCGCTGTTCCTGGCCATGGCCTCGCCCGACGAGCTCAAGATCCGCGCCATCACCACCGTGGCCGGCAATGTGCGCCTGGACAAAACCTCGCGCAACGCCCGCCTGGCTCGCGAATGGGCCGGCCGCGAAGACATCCCCGTATACGCTGGCGCTGCGCGCCCGCTGGTGCGCAAGCCGATCTACGCCGCCGAGGTGCACGGCGAAGAAGGCCTCACCGGCATCCAGGCTCACGAACCGAAAGCGCCGCTAGCCCAGGGCAACGCAGTTCAATACCTGGTCGACACCCTGGGCGCCGCCCAACCCCACAGCATCACCATCGCCATGCTCGGCCCGCAGACCAACCTGGCCCTGGCGCTGATCCAGCGCCCGGACATCGTCAAAGGCATCAAGCAAGTGGTGGTCATGGGTGGCGCCCATTTCAACGGCGGCAACATCACCCCGGCGGCGGAATTCAACCTCTATGCCGACCCGCATGCCGCCGAAGTGGTGCTGGCCAGCGGCGTGCAGCTGACCTACCTGCCGCTGGACGTCACCCACAAGCTGCTGACCAGCGACGCCCGCCTCAAGCAACTGGCAGCGGTGAACAACCAGGCCAGCAAACGGGTAGTGGATATCCTCAACGCCTACATCACCCACGACATGGACCTGTACGGCATGCCCGGCGGCCCGGTGCACGACGCCAGCGTGATCGCCTACCTGCTCAAGCCCGAGCTGTTCAGCGGCCGGCGCATCCATATGAGCATCGACAGTCGCGAAGGCCCCAGCTTCGGCCAGACCCTTGCCGACTGGTATGGCGTGCTAAAGCAGCCGGCCAATGTGATGTGGGTGGAGCAGGGCGATGCCCAGGGCCTGTTCGACCTGCTCAGCGCCCGTTTGGCGCGATTGGAATAGCCGTGTGCGGCGCGAAGCGCTCGAACACCTGGTCGATGAAGCTGCGTGCCGCCTCGGCGCCGCGATCGCGCACCAGCAGGTCGATGGCAATCAACAGCAATTCTTCCGGTGTGCCAGGGCTGTACGCGCTCTGGCCCTCGGCCCATTTGACCTTGATATCGGCATCGATGCTGTGGCTGCTCATGAAAGGCTCTCGCTTGGGGCCCAGGACGAAGGGGCGAACACCTGACCCTGGTGTTCGATGGAGGCGGGGTGCGCTCCACTTCTGGCACTAAATCATGACTTTGCGTCAGTGACGTTGCGGCTTAAGCATATGGCAAACGCAGCGGGTTGTGCAAAATCCGGTCACGATTGCGTTTTCGCCTCTGCTGGCGAGTTCAGGCAGACTTGGTCGGTTTTGCAACAAATGATGAGTGGAACTGTCGGATCAGACAGTTCCCGGACCGATTTAGGAGGCTTCATGTTCCGTACCCGTGCTTACCTGGCAACCCTGGCGGTGGCTGCTGTCCTGGCTGGTTGCAGCACTGGTGGCAATTCTGCTGGTGGCGCTGCGCCGGCAGGCAACGACGGCCGCTGCGAAGCCAGTGGCGCCGATTTTGCCATTGGCAAGCCAGCCAGCGCCGAGCTGCTGGAGCAGGCGCGCAAGGCCAGTGGCTCGCAGATGGCACGCATTCTCAAGCCGCACGACGTGGTCACCCTGGAGTACCGCTCCGAGCGCCTGAACCTGAATGTGGACGAGCAGGGCAAGGTGATTCGCGTCAACTGCGGTTGATACGCGGTCCTTGTGGGAGTGGCCTTGTGTCGCGATAGGGCCGCAAAGCGGCCCCGGCCATTGATGCTGCGAAGCTGAAAACCTTGGGGCCGCTACGCGCCCCTTTCGCGACACAAGGCCGCTCCCACAAAAAAAGGCGCGCCTGCATGGCCTACCCCGTCAGCCCATGCAGTACCCATAAAAAAACCCGCCACAAGGGCGGGTTTTTTTACAGCTATCCGAATTACTCCGGACGAACCTGTGCAGCCTGCATGCCCTTCTGGCCGCGCTCGGCGACGAAGGAAACAGTCTGGCCTTCTTTCAGGCTCTTGAAGCCGTCAGATTCGATGGCCTTGAAGTGAACGAACAGGTCGTCGCCGCCGCCTGCTGGGGTGATGAAGCCGTAGCCTTTCTCATCATTGAACCATTTGACGGTGCCTTGTTGGCGATTGGACATGGGTGAATCTCCAGAACATTTAGTTTTTTCAGTGGTGCAATGCGGCCGAGGCTACGGAGCACGGGACACATCATAGTCTAATTCTGCGCATCTAGCGCCTTTTACCTTCGCAGGATATTGATCCAGCGCAAAGAATGGCTGGCCTGCTCTGGCTTTAAGGTTTCAGCTCTTCGGTGCGCAGGCCTGTTTCACGACCGTCTGGGCCTTCTGCATCAGCTTGGCGTCCACGCCATCGTTGCTGTCGAGGTCGGCAATCTCCGCGTCGGTGAAATTCTTTTTGATGGTTTGCGCACCACAGTCGCAGTGTTTTTTCGCGGCCGCAGCATCAACGCCCTGGCCTTGAGCCACTTGCGTGCACTGGGTCATGTAGGCGGCTTCCTTCCCGGCCGGGAAGTTGCCGGCGTTCGCAGCCATGGGCAGCAGCAGGGCCGCAGCGGCTGCCAGGGTCAGAAGAGATGGAACTCGCATAACCAGTTACTCCTTGGGTTAAGGTCACATCAAGAGTAGGTTGCTTCCCAAGGTCTGATAGGAATTTTTCCGTGTAAGTTCAGCCGAAGTCTGTAATTTCCAAATATTTCTGCCTGCCACGCAACCTGCGTGCTAGCATGCCCGGCTTGCAGCTGACAACGTGCAGCCTGCAGCAATCTTTTTTCTTTCCAGTCACTCTGGTTCGTCCCTGACAAGCCGAAAGGCTTCTGCCACTGTGAGGCAGGCTTCCCACCGAGGAAGGCAGGTCGGATCTTGTACTGGCTCATCCCAACCCACGTGACCTTTGGTAGGGGTCACCACTAGGAGAGGAGGCGCCATGCCCGTTATTACTCTTCCCGATGGCAGTCAACGTTCGTTCGATCACGCCGTATCCGTAGCCGAAGTCGCCGCTTCCATCGGCGCCGGCCTGGCCAAGGCCACCGTGGCCGGCAAGGTCGACGGCAAACTGGTCGATGCCTGCGACCTGATCAGCAACGACGCCACCCTGCAGATCATCACCCCTAAAGATGAAGAGGGACTGGAGATCATCCGTCACTCGTGCGCCCACCTGGTCGGCCACGCGGTGAAGCAGCTGTACCCGACCGCCAAGATGGTGATCGGCCCGGTCATCGACGAAGGCTTCTACTACGACATCGCCTACGAGCGCCCCTTCACCCCTGAAGACATGGCCGCCATCGAAAAGCGCATGATGGAGCTGATCGACAAGGACTACGACGTCATCAAGAAGATGACCCCGCGTGCCGAAGTCATCGACGTGTTCAAGGCCCGTGGCGAAGACTACAAGCTGCGCCTGGTCGAAGACATGCCGGACGAGCAGGCCATGGGCCTGTACTACCACGAAGAATACGTCGACATGTGCCGTGGCCCGCACGTGCCGAACACCCGCTTCCTCAAGGCGTTCAAGCTGACCAAGCTGTCCGGCGCCTACTGGCGCGGTGATGCCAAGAACGAGCAGCTGCAACGCGTGTACGGCACCGCCTGGGCCGACAAGAAGCAGCTGGCGGCGTACATCCAGCGCATCGAAGAGGCCGAAAAACGCGACCACCGCAAGATCGGCAAGCAGCTCGACCTGTTCCACCTGCAGGAAGAAGCCCCGGGCATGGTGTTCTGGCACGCCAACGGCTGGACCGTGTACCAGGTACTCGAGCAGTACATGCGCCAGGTCCAGCGCGTCAACGGCTACCAGGAAATCAAGACCCCGCAGGTTGTCGACCGTATCCTCTGGGAGCGCTCCGGCCACTGGTCCAACTACGCCGAGAACATGTTCACCACTTCGTCGGAAAGCCGTGACTACGCGGTAAAACCGATGAACTGCCCGTGCCACGTGCAGGTGTTCAACCAGGGCCTGAAGAGCTACCGCGACCTGCCGCTGCGCCTGGCCGAGTTCGGTGCCTGCCACCGTAACGAGCCGTCCGGCGCCCTGCACGGCATCATGCGTGTGCGTGGCTTCGTGCAGGACGACGCGCACATCTTCTGCACCGAAGAACAGGTGAAGAAAGAAGCCGCCGACTTCATCAAGCTGACCCTGGATGTGTACAAGGACTTCGGCTTCACCGACATCGCCATGAAGCTGTCGACCCGCCCGGCCAAGCGCGTGGGCTCCGAAGAGCTGTGGGACCGTGCCGAAGGTGCACTGGCCGACGCCTTGAACGAATCGGGCCTGGAGTGGGAATACCAGCCGGGCGAGGGCGCCTTCTACGGCCCGAAGATCGAGTTCACCCTGCGCGACTGCCTCGGCCGTAACTGGCAGTGCGGTACCCTGCAGTACGACCCGAACCTGCCAGAACGCCTGGATGCCAGCTATATCGCCGAAGATAACAGTCGTGTTCGCCCGGTCATGCTGCACCGCGCCATCCTCGGTTCGTTCGAACGCTTCATCGGCATGCTGATCGAGCACTACGCTGGCGTGTTCCCGGCCTGGCTGGCACCTATCCAGGCCGTGATCATGAACATCACCGACAAGCAGGCCGATTTCGCCCTCGAGGTGGAAAATACCCTGAACGGTAGCGGTTTCCGTGCCAAGTCGGACTTGAGAAATGAGAAGATCGGCTTTAAAATCCGCGAGCATACTTTGCTCAAGGTCCCGTACCTTTTGGTTATAGGGGATCGCGAAGTCGAAACGCAGACCGTCGCAGTACGCACCCGTGAAGGCAAAGACCTCGGCTCCATGCCGGTGGCTGAATTCACGCAGCTGCTCAACAGCGCTGTCGCCCAGCGCGGTCGCCTAGAATCGGAGTAATGACTATTAAGCGTGAAATGAGAAACGATAAACGAACTGCACCGAAAGCCCCGATCAACGAGAATATCTCGGCACGCGAGGTTCGGTTAATTGGCGCTGACGGCGAGCAGATTGGCATCGTCTCGATTGATGAAGCGCTTCGTATCGCTGATGAAGCGAAGCTGGATCTGGTGGAGATCTCCGCCGACGCGCAACCGCCCGTCTGCAAGGTGATGGACTACGGCAAGCACCTCTTCGAGAAGAAGAAGCAGGCCAACGAAGCCAAGAAAAACCAGAAGCAGATCCAGATCAAAGAAATCAAGTTTCGTCCAGGGACGGAAGAAGGGGATTACCAGGTAAAACTACGCAACCTGGTACGTTTCCTTACCGATGGGGACAAGGCCAAGATCTCTCTGAGATTCCGTGGCCGTGAGATGGCCCACCAGGAGCTGGGCATGGAGCTGTTGAAGCGGGTCGAAGCCGACCTCGCCGAATACGGCTCCGTTGAGCAGCATCCGAAGATGGAAGGACGCCAGCTTATGATGGTCATCGCCCCCAAAAAGAAGAAGTAATCTCCCGGGCACGGCAGGCCTGATGATTATTGTGTAATTTTATCGAATGCGGAGTTCCAACATGCCAAAAATGAAAACCAAGAGCGGTGCTGCGAAGCGCTTCCTGAAGACCGCTTCCGGCTTCAAGCACAAGCACGCTTTCAAGAGCCACATCCTGACCAAAATGTCGACCAAGCGTAAGCGTCAACTGCGCGGTGCCAGCCTGCTGCACCCGTCTGACGTGGCAAAAGTCGAGCGCATGCTGCGCGTACGTTAATTCTGGTTTAGATAGAGGAAGTTACTCATGGCTCGTGTTAAGCGTGGCGTCATCGCTCGTAAGCGTCACAAGAAAATTCTGAAACTGGCTAAAGGCTACTACGGTGCACGCTCGCGCGTATTCCGCGTTGCCAAGCAGGCTGTCATCAAGGCAGGTCAATATGCCTACCGTGACCGTCGTCAGAAGAAGCGTCAGTTCCGCGCACTGTGGATCGCTCGTATCAACGCCGGTGCCCGCACCAACGGTCTGTCCTACAGCCGTCTGATTGCTGGCCTGAAAAAGGCTTCGATCGAAATCGACCGTAAGGTTCTGGCCGATCTGGCAGTGAACGAAAAAGCGGCGTTTGCTGCGATTGTCGAGAAAGCTAAAGCCGTTCTGGCTTAAGTACCCGCGACAATCACCCGGCGGCGCTAGCGCCGTCGGGCATTGAACGTCATCGATAGGGGAAGAGCCTTCAAAGCTCTTCCCCTATTTTCGTATCTGGAGTCTGTACATGGAAAACCTGGATGCGTTGGTCTCCCAAGCCCTAGAGGCCGTGGAGCGCGCTGAAGACATCAATACCCTGGAACAGATCCGGGTGAATTATCTCGGCAAGAAAGGCGAGCTGACCCAGGTGATGAAGACCCTGGGCAACCTGCCAGCCGAAGAGCGGCCGAAAGTCGGCGCGCTGATCAACGACGCCAAAGAGCGCGTCACCGTTGTGCTCAATGCCCGCAAGGCCGCCTTCGAAGAAGCCGAGCTCAGCGCTCGCCTGGCTGCCGAATGCATTGACGTCACCCTGCCAGGCCGCGGCCAGGCCACCGGTGGCCTGCACCCGATCACCCGTACACTCGAGCGCATCGAGCAGTTCTTCACCCATATCGGCTACGGCATTGCCGAAGGCCCAGAGGTGGAAGACGACTACCACAACTTCGAAGCGCTCAACATCCCCGGCCACCACCCGGCCCGGGCGATGCACGACACCTTCTACTTCAATGCCAACATGCTGCTGCGCACCCACACCTCGCCGGTGCAGGTGCGGACCATGGAGTCCACCCAGCCGCCCATCCGCATTGTCTGCCCGGGCCGCGTATACCGTTGCGACTCGGATATCACCCACTCGCCGATGTTCCACCAGGTCGAAGGCCTGCTGATCGATCGCGATATCAACTTCGCCGACCTCAAGGGCACCATCGAAGAGTTCCTGCGCGTGTTCTTCGAAAAAGAACTGGCGGTACGTTTCCGCCCATCGTTCTTCCCCTTCACCGAGCCGTCCGCCGAAGTCGACATCCAGTGCGTGATGTGTTCCGGCAAAGGCTGCCGCGTGTGCAAGCAGACCGGCTGGCTGGAAGTGATGGGCTGCGGCATGGTGCACCCGAACGTGCTGCGCATGTCCGGCATCGACCCTGAAGAGTTCCAGGGCTTCGCCTTCGGCATGGGCGCCGAGCGCCTGGCCATGCTGCGCTACGGCGTCAACGATTTGCGTCTGTTCTTCGATAACGACCTGCGGTTCCTTGCCCAATTCCGCTAGGCCCAATCGACGCACATTCTAGGAGAACAGCATGAAATTCAGTGAACAGTGGCTGCGCGGTTGGGTAAACCCGCAAGTCTCCCGTGACGAACTGGTCGCCCGCCTGTCCATGGCCGGCCTCGAAGTCGACAGCGTTACCCCCGCTGCCGGCCAGTTCAGCGGCATCGTCGTGGGCGAAATCCTCGCCACCGAACAACACCCGGACGCCGACAAGCTGCGCGTGTGCCAGGTAAGCAATGGCCAGGAAACCTTCCAGGTCGTGTGCGGCGCCCCTAACGCCCGCCCAGGCATCAAGATCCCGTTCGCCATGATCGGCGCCGAACTGCCGGGCGACTTCAAGATCAAGAAGGCCAAGCTGCGCGGCGTCGAGTCCTTCGGCATGCTGTGCTCGGCTGCCGAGCTGCAGATCAGCGAAGAGAACGACGGCCTGCTCGAGCTGGCTGCCGACGCCCCGGTTGGCGAAGACATTCGCCAGTACCTGAGCCTGGACGACGCCAGCATCGAAATCGGCCTCACTCCCAACCGCGGTGACTGCCTGTCCATCGCCGGCCTGGCCCGCGACGTCAGCGCCCTGTACGACACCCCGGTCACCCGCCCGGTAGTGCCAGCCGTACCGGCTGCCCACGACGAAGTGCGCCCGGTCGAAGTCAGCGCCCCGGCTGCCTGCCCACGTTACCTGGGCCGCGTCATCCGCAACGTCGACCTGAGCAAGCCGACCCCATTGTGGATGGTCGAACGCCTGCGCCGCAGCGACGTGCGCAGCATCGACGCCGCCGTCGACATCACCAACTACGTGATGCTCGAACTCGGCCAGCCGATGCACGCCTTCGACCTGGCAGAAATCAACGGCGGCATCCGCGTACGCATGGCTGAAGAGGGCGAGAAGCTCGTCCTGCTCGACGGCCAGGAAGTGGCCCTGCGCGCCGACACCCTGGTGATCGCCGACCACACCCGCGCCCTGGCCATTGCCGGCGTCATGGGTGGCGAGCACAGCGGTGTGAACACCGAAAAAACCCGCGACCTGTTCCTCGAAAGCGCCTTCTTCGAGCCGATCTCCGTCGCCGGTAAAGCCCGTTCCTACGGCCTGCACACCGACGCCTCGCACCGCTACGAGCGCGGCGTGGACTCGCAGCTGGCCCGCGAAGCCATGGAGCGCGCCACCCAGCTGCTGCTGGACATCGTCGGCGGCGAAGCCGGCCCGGTCGTCGAAGCCGTCAGCGAACAGCACCTGCCGCAAGTGGCCCCGGTTACCCTGCGCGCCGAACGCATCACCCAGATGCTCGGCATGGAAATGGACCCAGCCCAGGTCGAGCAACTGCTCAACGCCCTGGAACTGACCACGACTCGCGATGGGGAAGGGCAGTGGACCGTCAACGTCCCAAGCCACCGCTTCGACATCAGCCTGGAAGTGGACCTGATCGAAGAGCTGGCCCGCCTGTACGGCTACAACAACCTGCCGGTTCGCTACCCGCAAGCCCGCCTGGCCCCACAGGGCAAGCCGGAAACCCGCGGTGACCTGCCGACCCTGCGCCGCCTGCTGGTTGCCCGCGGCTACCAGGAAGCCATCACCTACAGCTTCATCGACCCGAAACTGTTCGAACTGTTCAGCCCGGGCGTAGAGCCGCTGTTGCTGGCCAACCCCATCTCCAGCGACATGGCCGCCATGCGCGCATCCCTGTGGCCGGGCCTGGTCAAGGCACTGCAGCACAACCTGAACCGCCAGCAAGACCGCGTGCGCCTGTTCGAAAGCGGCCTGCGCTTCGTCGGCCAGCTCGGCGACCTGAAGCAGCAGCCGATGATCGCCGGCGTTGTCACCGGCAGCCGCCTGCCAGAAGGCTGGGCCAACGGCCGCGACGGCGTCGACTTCTTCGACGTGAAGGCCGACGTGGAAGCCCTGCTGGGCTACTCCGGCGCCCTGAGCGACTTCACCTTCAGCGCCGGCAAGCACCCAGCCCTGCACCCAGGCCAGACCGCCGCCATCGAGCGTGACGGCAAGCTGGTCGGCTACCTCGGCGCCATCCACCCAGAGCTGGCCAAGGCCCTGGACCTGGACCGCCCGGTGTTCCTGTTCGAGCTGGTGCTGGGCGACGTGGTCGAAGGCCGCCTGCCGAAATTCAGCGAGCTGTCCAAGTTCCCGGAAACCCGCCGCGACCTGGCTTTGATCGCAGGACGTGATGTAGCTTCTAGCTCGGTGCTTGAAGTAATTCGTGACAATGCAGGCGAATGGCTTACAGACCTCAGGCTGTTTGACGTCTACCAAGGTAAAGGCATTGATCCTGATAGAAAAAGCCTTGCCGTTGGCTTGACCTGGCAGCATCCATCGCGCACTCTTAACGACGATGAGGTGAACGCCGCACTGCAAAACATCCTCACCTCGCTCGAACAAAGGTTGAACACCACGTTAAGGAAATAACGGCATGGGTGCTCTGACGAAAGCTGAGATGGCCGAAAGGCTGTACGAGGAGCTGGGGCTTAACAAGCGTGAGGCCAAGGAGCTGGTCGAGCTGTTTTTCGAAGAAATTCGGCACGCACTTGAAGAGAACGAGCAGGTCAAGCTGTCCGGTTTCGGCAACTTCGACCTTCGCGACAAACGCCAGCGGCCGGGCCGCAACCCCAAGACAGGGGAAGAAATCCCGATCACCGCACGGCGTGTCGTCACCTTTCGTCCAGGGCAGAAGTTGAAGGCCCGGGTTGAGGCCTATGCTGGAACCAAGCCATAACGACGAACTGCCCCCCATACCGGGCAAAAGGTACTTCACCATTGGTGAGGTGAGTGAGCTTTGTGCGGTGAAACCGCACGTGCTGCGGTATTGGGAGCAGGAGTTCGATCAGCTCAATCCCGTGAAGCGGCGGGGGAACCGGCGGTATTATCAGCGGCAGGATGTGCTGATGATTCGCCAGATTCGTGCGCTGCTTTATGACCAGGGGTTCACCATTGGGGGGGCTCGGTTGAGGCTTTCCAGTGATGAGGCCAAGGATGAGTCTAGCCAGTACAAGCAGCTGATTCGGCAGATGATTGTCGAGTTGGAGGATGTGTTGGTGGTTTTGAAGAAGTGACCTGAGTTGCTGGTGAATGGAAAATTTTTTGAGAAAAAGCTTTCATTTATCAGGAGGTTAGGGTACATTCTTCAACGTTCTCGGTAGTATTGAGAACATGCTTCAAAGCCCAGTCGGGGCGTAGCGCAGCCCGGTAGCGCACTTGCATGGGGTGCAAGGGGTCGAGTGTTCGAATCACTCCGTCCCGACCAAATAAATCCAAAGAATCCAGTCATTTAGCAGTGACTGGATTTTTTCATGGCTAGTTATTTAAGGGGCGTGATATTTAGGGGCCACATAGGGTCCATCATCCGTTAGTGGCCGGGCGTTGAATCAGTGGCCACCGATCATGCGCCCATTCCAGTCCTGGCGGGGGTTCCGGCGTGTTCACATAGACCCTTTGCTGTTCACCTTCTCCGATCACTAGTCCCTGAATAAGCTGGCCATCTGCTAGCTCGAACCTGTGACTCGTTTTTCTTCGTCCTTCTCCATAAATTGCTGAGCTGGGATGCGCACCTGAGCCGGCCCGTATTTCTCCCAACGACCCTCTTCGATTGAGCTGTGTCGCGTCCATCCACCACAGGTCCTATCCCACCAGTCTGTTCACGCCTGCGCCTCCATCGCACCCACACCCCATCACCGTCGCCACCCAGGGCGGGAAGGGCTGCGCTAGGATTCGGGAAATAGATCTTCAACCTCACCAGTCCTAGTGTATCGCTCCGAAATTTCAACGCCGCCGCACATCGTTGCCCCCTCGGCTGTCAGAAAAATCTTAATACACTGGTTATAAATACAGTATTTTATAGCGTCTTCATGAATACAGTATTTTCGACCTCAGGCCGCCCCATCGAGCGCATGTGCCTTTCTTCCGAAAAACTGAAGATCACAGGCTTTCGATCGCCTGCAGGTGATCACGGGCAAGGGCCGTTGAGCATCGACGAATTCGTCGGCCTTGGCGCCCCGCACATCTGGTTGTGGATCTCTGGCAGCGATGCGCTGGCAGGCCTCGGGATCCACCAGCACGATGTACTAGTCGTCAACCGGGTTGGCTAGGCTGCTCCATCCTGCCCCATCCCACCAACGACACACTGCTCATGACGCAGGCGGCGAACCAAGCCCTGTCACGCATTTTCAGGAATGGGTGCGCGTATTCGAAAGTCGGGGTTTTGCTGAGAAACCTGGTGCAAGCGTATGGGTACACGCCGGATCCGTTTGCGGAGCCGCCGCGTCGGAACAGTGCGAAGCTCATGGAGACGATTGATCTGCTCAGCAAGCGGTTCGGAAGGGAGTATTGAGGGTAGGGGTCGTGTGGCTTGGCGGAAGGGCATGGGAGATGAAAGGGAGATGCTGTCGCTTGCGTATACGTCCAGCTGGCGGGAGCTGCCGAGGGTGGGCTAAGGAATTTTAGTTTGATCCCCGATCTTTGTGCAGCTAGAATCAATTTTTAGGTATCCTGGTTACCGGAATTTAATCATGGCAGTGGGACTGAACAAAAAAGAAATCGGTGGGCCTGACGCTCGGAAAGCGGAGGCGTGCGAGCTTACACCAGCTCTCCCACCTAGAGGGGCTCGGGTGACATTTAGCTATCCAGGAAGGATGGATGAAGAAGATATTCTACAACCTCGTGATGTTCCCTTTGTGAAGGTTGATGAGAATGGTGCCCTTGAAGAGGCACCGATTCAGGAAAATAGTTTCGTCTGGTCTGACAACTGGCTTGCGCTTAATCGTCTTGTGCAAGATGGAGTAAAAGCGAAGCTGATTTATCTCGATCCGCCCTATGCGACTGGGTTAGGCTTCGCGTCGCGCTCAAGTGAGCATGCATACAGCGATTCTCTAACGGATGCCGCTTACATTGAGTTTATGCGTCGCAGGTTTGTTTTGCTACGTGAGTTGCTCGACGATGATGGCAGTATATACGTTCACATTGGACATCAAATGGTTAGTGAACTGAAGCTCATGCTTGATGAAGTGTTCGGTAGGGAGAACTTCATCAATCTAATTACTCGCAGAAAATGTAGTAGTAAAAATTTTACAAAAAATCAGTACTCCAATCTGAATGACTATATTCTTTTCTATGGTAAGGGTAAGAATTATATCTGGAACAAACCGGCTAAAAAACCAGATCCCGAGTGGATTGCCAAAGAGTATCCTAAAGTCGATGCAAAAGGACAATTCAAGCTGGTACCTGTACATGCCCCAGGCGTGAGGCATGGTGCCACAGGTGGCGAGTGGCGTGGGATGATGCCTCCTCCTGGTAAGCATTGGCAGTATGTGCCAGAAAAACTCGAGGCATTGGATGCGAATGGTGAGATTCACTGGTCTAAGAATGGAAATCCCAGAAGGAAAGTCTACCTCACAGAGTCCAAGGCCATTGGGTATACCGACTACTGGGAGGAGTTTCGAGATGCACACCACCAAGCCATTCTCGTTACCGGCTACCCTACTGAAAAGAATTTCGACATGATGAAGTTAATTGTCGAGGCGAGTAGCAATCCCGGTGATTTGGTTATTGATCCATTCTGCGGTTCAGGGAGCACTATCCATGCAGCTAGTGTTCTGGGAAGAAAATGGATTGGTATAGATGAGTCTTTCACGGCAGCGAAAACCGTGATTGGACGGTTAAAGAAAGGCCGAGCGCCTATGGGGGACTTTGTCCAGAGGGACAAGGCTATACAGGAAGAGCTGCCGCTGTTCAGTGAGCCAGCGGCAGAGAAACACGAAGAAACTTTGGAGAGCATGAATCTCTACATTGATGCTTCGACTGCCACAAGGGCCAAGGGTGAGGTGTTAGAGCTATTCAATGCCCTCAACTGCGCCCCAATAGCCACTCGGACGTAATGCGCTCAGGCGCGGTTTTTAGGGTGGTTACCCTGACCGCGCCATTCCATGCACCATCTAGCTTGCAGGCTTCGTACCAGGTATCTCGATGGGCAAGGCCTGGGCCGTCGGCGAGGAAAACGAGTCGAAATTGATGACCGAACTCTTGGCAGAACGCCATTGCTTTTGCAACCTTGTCAGAATTACCTCCAGTGCGATCATCTGACTGTGCCCCACCACGGGTTGAGTCATAGCGGGCAAAGCCAATCGCACATACGTGGCCACTGGTGTCCTTTATTACGAAATCACAAGGATAGTCGCCATCAAAGTTTTGGAAAATAGAGCTTAGTTCGATGTCGCGACCAGCTCCACGAGGCCCCTCGATAGTGAACCCTCCATGGAATGTGTTCTCAAACCACGAGAAAAAGCGGTCAGTGAGCTTGTAGCCTAGTTGGCCGCGAGTGTCGTATTCGCCAACCAGCGCTGCTAGAGCTGCTTCTTCAAGTGGCGTGAAAGAGTTGAACTGGTCGCGAATGGTCTCGATGTGTTTGAAAGTGTCGCCGTAATTGTCAACCAGGGTAGAGGTCGGAACACGTATCTTCCTGGCCATTTCTGTGTCAATGATGGGAGACACACAGCGCCGGAAAATCTTAAGTAACGTTATGCGCTGGGTAGCGTTGAACTCGCTAGTTCGAATCCGGGCTAAGAGGTCATAGGTCGAACTGGCTTCGTTTGCAAGCTGCTTGAAGAGCGAGATGTCGCTTTGATAACGCGACTGACTATTGCTGAGCACCTCCGGGAAGCGAGCTGCTA
Source organism: Pseudomonas sp. 43(2021) (assembly GCF_017490805.1). Taxonomy (NCBI): domain Bacteria; kingdom Pseudomonadati; phylum Pseudomonadota; class Gammaproteobacteria; order Pseudomonadales; family Pseudomonadaceae; genus Pseudomonas; species Pseudomonas sp. 43(2021). The sequence continues at coordinate 38,820 of NZ_JAFGYJ010000029.1, read as the reverse complement.
GGTCAATGGCTGTGATGATGCTGTGAGGCGACTCGATATGAGTCAGGAATTTGTGATCGCCAGACATGCTGTCCTCCGTTTCAGATGCTGGAAGAGGATAACAATAATTTCTGGCAAATGGCCATTAAACGTTTGTGGTACTGACAATGGCCTTGTCGAGAGGTGCCTGGTCTGCAAGGGGGCAAAAAATCACCGGCCTTGACCGGTGTCGGGGAGGCTACTGGAGCCAGGATTCTACGGTTTCGGCGCCATACTGCGATTTCCAGGCTTTCAGCAGTTTGTGGTTACCGCCTTTTGTTTCAACCCGCTCGTTGTGGTGCGGATTGATGTAAACCTTCAGTTGGCTCTCACGGCGCGGCTGGCGGACAGCAACTGGAACGGTTCAACGCTGAGATCAAACGTAAGCGCTCCATGAACCCCACATTCAAAGCGCTTACCTGATCCCTGATGCTGTGCTCCCGATTTCTTTCTGGAGCTCGCCGACCATGATGCGACCCGACGCCAAAGTCGAAAAAGTGTACCTCTATCCCAAGTCCGTCGACTTTCGAAAATCCATCGATGACCTGGCCGCGCTGGTTGAACTCGATATCAAGGTGGCGGTGTTCGACCCGGTGCTTCTCGTCTTCCTCAACAAACCACGCAACCGCGTGAAGATCCTGTATTGGGAGCGCAACGGCTTTTGCCTCTGACTCAAGCGCTTGGAGTCCGAACGTTTCAAAACCTCGCCGGATGTCACTGACGAAGTCATTGTCCTGACCGTCCAGGAACTGGACTGGCTACTCGATGGCTTCGACCTCTGGCGTAACCGTCCGCATCAGGTTTTGACGCCTCGATACGTCGCCTGATTCGGTATAATCCGCGGCATGATTTCCATGCCCGAAGACCTCCCTGACGATCCTGTTCTGCTCAAGCAACTGCTTGAGCAGATGATCAACGAGCGCGCGTCTGACAAGGACAAGATCGTTCATCTCGAAGAGGAAGTTGCGCTGTTGCACCAGCGCTTGTTCGGACGTAAGTCTGAGCAGTCAGCTGATCCGCTGACGCCGCAACTGGCCCTGTTCAATGAAGCGGAGAGTGTTGCAGAACCGGCCGCCGAAACGATGGAAGAAGAAGGCGTTGCACCAACAGCGCGACATGGAAAGCGCAAACCACTGCCCGCAAACCTACCACGCATCGAAGTTGTTCATGAGCTGCCTGAGCATGAATTGACCTGCACCTGCGGTTGCCGAAAGCACACCATCGGCGAAGAGCTCAGTCAGCAGCTTGAGATCGTGCCGATGCAGATCCGCGTCATCAAGCATGTGCGCAAGGTTTATGCTTGCCGTGATTGCGAATCAGCGCCGGTGACAGCAGACAAGCCAGCTCAATTGATCGAAAAGAGCATGGCCAGTCCGAGTGTCCTGGCGATGCTGCTGACCACCAAGTATGTGGATGGTTTACCGCTGCATCGTTTCGTGAAGGTGCTGGGCCGCCACGGTATTGATATCCCTCGGCAAACCTTGGCTCGCTGGGTGATCCAATGCTGTGATCACTTCCAGCCGCTGCTGAACTTGATGCGTGACAACCTACTGAGCGGCCCCGTTATCCACTGCGATGAAACCCGCGTTCAGGTATTGAAAGAACCTGGCCGTGAGCCGGGTAGCCAATCCTGGATGTGGGTGCAAACGTGCGGTCCACCTGAAAAGCCGGTAATTCTGTTCGACTATTCCAGCAGTCGCGCGCAGGAGGTACCCACACACCTGCTTAGAGGCTATCGCGGCTACTTGATGACTGACGACTACGCCGGTTACAACGCTTAGGGTGCACAGGCCGGCATTGAACGTCTGGGTTGCTGGGCGCATGCACGGCGTAAGTTTGTCGACGTGCAGAACCTGCAGCCGAAAGGCAAGACGGGGCGTGCGGATATCGCCTTGAAAATGATCGGTAAGCTATATGGCATCGAGACCGCTTACCGAGAAAAAGACGATGGACAGCGGAAAAAAAACCGCCAGGATATGAGTGTCAACGTCATGGGGCAGCTCAAAGCCTGGATGGAAAAAAAGCACTTCCGTTCGTGTCTACCCAGAATGCACTGGGTAAAGCGGTTACCTACCTGGCAAACAACTGGAGCAAGCTGGAGCGTTATGCCGAGGAGGGCTACTTGCCCATCGACAACAACGCTGCCGAGCGTGCTATACGCCCCTTTGTGATTGGCAGAAAGAACTGGTTGTTCAGCGCCACACCTAAAGGCGCTGTGGCCAGTGCGCAGCTTTACAGCCTGGTTGAAACGGCCAAAGCCAACGGCCAGGAGCCCTATGCGTGGCTACGCCACGCCCTGGAGCGCCTGCCACTTGCTTCGTCGGTTGAAGATTACGAAGCGCTGTTGCCGTGGAACTGCAAACGGGGGAAGCCATAGTAAGCCACGGCCCCATCCTACGGCAGGTGGGGTTTATGGATCGCTTACCATGCTTTTGACGATTTGAAGCTTAGGGTAAGGCCAATTTCCAGACGTTCGTACGTGCAACCTGGCGTAAACGAGGCTTCATTGCTGAGCGTCGCCTCGATGCAATGGTGCGACTGACCGGAGCGCTCATACCTGACGGGGTAGGTGCTCTGTTGCCATTTCCAGCTCGTTTAGCACTTCACTCAACCTGAGGGGCCAGTGTTCCCACAGTTGCCCTTTCGACTATGATGGCATGTCGCGACCATAGGGCAGCGTTAAGTGTTCTTTAAAATTGACATGGTCAACGAGAGAAATGGGTTATCAACAGGCGGTGCATTGGCAAGGCATTTCGCTTCGCGCAGAAGGTACCCGTTGAGTGAGCTGGTATTGCGCAGTCCTTGTGCTTTACAAGCCCAAATGTTCCGTCCATTAGGCATCTTCTGATGTAGATTCAGCTTCTCAAAATGACGTTGAACTTTTCGCCAAGGTTCGGTCGTACCTAGTTTGGCATCCGAATGGGAACACAATGCCGCTCATCCACGACCAACCGCCCGGCTTCCAGGTCAAACGGCAATACCCACAACCGCAAGCCTCCCCCGTAATCGAAAGCAGGAAGCCCCACCTGCAGACCCGACCAACACGGGTAAACTAAAAAGAGGTTAGGTACGCCCTCATCTGTCCGGTACTGATGGCCGTAGGCAAAAAGCTGATAAAAATCCGCTTGGCTCAGATGATAGTTTTTCTCGTGTTTCCCCGCGTCGATCCGCTTCCACTTCGTATCCAAAATCCACCGCTGCGCAGGCAGATCGATCAAAATATCTGGTCGCAGGCAAAACATCTGCCGATCATCATGCTCGCACAGATATTTGCTCCGCGATTGGGCGGTCATCTTGGCTTCAAGTATGAGGTTACGTTGTAGCCAATCCTGCACATAGCGCTCGAATAGCCGTTCCATTGGGAACAGCAAGCTCATGCCGGCGGTTCGACCAACCAGTGCTAGGGGAACGTGCTGACTAAGGATCAGTTCGCACCAGGGTTTAACCGGTCTGTAGTGACTCATCAACCGATCATCGCTCCAGGCCCGTAGGTCTTGAGCGATATTGCGGCTACCTCGAATGCTTGCCGTGAATGCCTGTAGTTCAGTTGCAAGTCGCCAGTTTCGGGGGCTAGTCGTGAGTTTCGCAACCTGGTCCAGCGCAAGCTTAAGCAGGCGGTTCTCAGCACGGTCCGGTAAGAATATGTCATGGCGAATCTGAAAGTGGTGCTGTCGCCCCGGTGGCTGGCGCATTTGCGCTACCACATTCAACTGACCTCTGAGGTAACGCTGCTCTTCCTCGACCCGTTCGTAATCAAAGCGTATGCCGCGCTTGAGCAACAAATCGAGCTCGTTTAGGAACTGCTCCATCACCCACTCGCTGAGTGGTGCATCAAACGTTTCGACGTTTGCAGCTCCTGCTTTTCGCGGTTTCAGTTGAAGCGCGTTTTGAATCAGCTTACGTAGCAACTGGCGACTTTTTGCTACGCAGCCATCCTCCTCGTGATGCTTAGGGAGGATTTCCAAACGGGTGCCACAGGGGGTTTCCAGCACCCCGACATACGAGTCCCACTTCAAAGTGCGCCGATTTGTAAGCTTTAGGACGCTTGCGCCACTGGCTTCCAAGCACCCGCTGAAGTCACACAGCCAATCGAACGCGCTTTGTGAAACCTGGGCTAAATCGAGCGAAGGCTGCACTTCTTGTGTCGTGAGGCGTGCGTATTCGCGGATCGTGACGGTTGTTTTCACGATTCTTGATTCTGCAGGTGGCTAAGTAGCTGACGCCCCAAGCGACGGGTGTTTAATCTATTGCCGGTCTCTCCGTGCATGCTCAACCCGATCGTGTTCGCCAATTCCCGTAGCGCTGGGTATGTGGGTTGTTGTCGCTGTCCTTGGCGTAGTACTTCGATGGAGCCACTGGCGAGTTCTCGCAAGACCAAATCGCCCGATGAGGCTTCGCGCTTTACGGCTTGTACGCTGCTCGGCAGCTGGGCGTCGAGAATGCTGAGGTAGGCTTCCAAGCGTTGAAAGGCTTCGTCGTTTAATTCCCAAGACGCTTTCTCAAGGCCGAGAGCGATTTCGCTACCAAACAAAGCTTCCGCTTGGCTCGGGCGCTGTTGGACGAATTGATCACAGCTTGGCTTGCGATGGTCATTGAGGACCCAGGCTATGCGTTGCCAGTCCTCGAAGAAGTACTCCTGCAGCAATGGAAGAATCTGATTGTGAAAAATCTCTTCCAGCCGCGTGATCGAATTGTCGTTTTGCAACGGCATGAAATAGGCATGACCCAAGCGGTGATCCCTATCCAGCAGCGCTTCTATCCGCTGGTTCATCACGCGCAGCAGTTGTCCGATGTTCAGCTGATCATTAATCACCACATCGTCTAGCAGCTCGGGTTTGGGTGGCATTTCTCGGAAAATAAAGCGGCGTCGTAGAGCAATATCCAAACCTGCCAGCGAGCGATCGACAGTGTTCATTGTGCCGATCAGAAACAGGTTGCTGGGGACGCTGAACGGTTTTTTCGAATACGGCAGTATCACGGAGAGTGCTTCATCGGCATCGGCTCGCTTGCTCGGCTCGATCAAGGTGATGAGCTCGCCGAATATTCGAGACATATTGCCGCGGTTGATTTCATCGATAATGAGCACTCGCGCATGGTTGAGCCTTGGCGCCTCGGTCGGCTGAAGCAGGCGCTCAACCAGCGCCGCGAAAAGGTTCTGATAGCCGTTGACGAGGTACTTCTCTAGGTCGGACTCGGCTACCCGCTCGAATACCCGTTTCTGTCGAATGTCCTCAACCGTTATGCGGCCGTCCTGAACGTAGGTGAGGAGTTGGCGGATGATGCTCAACGGCAATGGCAGGCTGCCCCCGCTAGGCTTATCGAATTCGATTTGTTCGCTGCCAACTTTACGCACTACATAGCTGCCGAAACGTTGATCGACTTGCAGAGCGAGCTCTCCGCTACTGGCTACGTTACCGAGAAGCCCGGCCAGCTTGTCCCGGTCCAAGGTGGTGCTGCTCATCTCATACAAGGTCATTTGGCTGAACTGGCCGTTGAGCAACTCGGTGTGCGGCAGAGAAGGGGCGTACTCACGCAGCCACTTCACTGAGCGCATCTGCGAGTAGCCGGCATCGAACTCTGGGTGAGGCTTGTACTGGTAATCGCCGGTCACCTCTGCGATCGCGCGGAATTTGAAGTTGCCATCGGATACGACGATCAAATCACCAATCTTCATTCGAGTAACGAAGGCTGTAACGCTGGTGATGCCATAGTCATTGGCCGGGTTGGCGGGCATTACGCCAGCTGAAGCGAAACGTTGTTGCACGTCCAGGCGGCTGGTACACCCGGAAAAATCAATAGCCTCGCCATACCCGAGCAGCACGTAGCCGCCCTGTAGGCACTCCTGATAAACGTGGGAGTCATCCCCTAGTGTATTTCCGAGGGACATCTTCCAGACACGTCGTCCCCTAAGGTCACTTGGGCCTTGAGCTTGGTGCGTCACCTTGGCTGCTGCGGCTTCACAGATTGATTTGAAAACACCATCCACGACTTCATAGCGCAATTGTTGGGTGTTTTCATCGGTCGTGGCGCGCAAGCCCTCTACGAAGTCTTCGTAGCTGAAGCTTTGGTGGAATGTGACGAAGCGAATCCGTTCTTGCTGGACGAGTTCATCGAACCGTCGCTTTAGGGCGGCGCGGTTTTTCGAGTGCTCCTGCAGCGTCTCAGGGTCCAAAATCTCCAGAGCTAAGTCGATAGTCGCATAGGTTTTCCCGGTACCGGGTGGACCAAAGAGGATCTGGTTAAGTGCCACGCCGCGTTGCTTCAATGCAAATACTCCATGCCAGTGGATCCGCTCGAGAGCGCGCCGAACGCTGGCGTTCTCCGAGACCTTCGACCCAGATGCGATGGCGAGCGCCGTGGTTTGCTGCTCTGTAGCGCGGGGTGAAGGCGTAAGGTGTGCCAATCCTACACCGGGATCGGCCCTTTCCTACAGACGTAGGTTTGCATTGGATGGGGGACGCGCCGAAGATGAACAGCCTGACCTTAATCCAATCCTCCATGAGCCTGCTGCTAATGCATTCCTGATCATCACTGAAAATTTGATGGAGGCGTAAAGGCAGGGCGAGTCTTGTGCGAACCGCTTATGTTTTGAGGTCTAACTAGGTAAGCTTGGCGGTTGGGTTGAAAAACATAGGAAAGGAGTGCAAGGGATGTCTGAGCAGAATAAGGAGTTGCTGGATAAGATTCACCGCCAGCTAAGCGGGACTGAATCGGATCTGTCGTCAAACGGGAGGAAATCGTTAAATTATCATATATCTAACATTGCTGCTGATCTTAGGAAATGGTCGCGGGAGCGTAGGGATGATCGTGATAGTCGGACAGAAACCACTACGTGGGCGCTGGGTATTCTGGCCATATTCGCGTTTGCTCTGATTCAGCTTGGCGGGCAGGAAACTTCTGACTTCGAGTGGGTGCAGCAGAACCGAATCGCAATTAAGATTTGGGGTGTAGTACTGGCCGCGGTTTACATTGGTGTGTCGGTCGAGCGTTCAGAGTTGGTGAAGTCGATCTGGATGTTCTCATTTACCAAGCTCGTTGCCTCCCTTGCGGCTTCAGGGTTGATCGTATATTCGACGGGTAAGGCTGCAAGCGCTATCAATGGTGTGTTTGGCGTTGATGCCTCGGTGTTCCCTGTCACGCTAGTTTTTACGACTGCAATTATCCTATTTCATTTGGTGGCGCCTTTTTTACTTGGCATTGCAGTGGCAGCGCTTGTTCATCTTTTCAATTTTATCGGGTGGGTCAAAGCACAATTTGATGGCCCGAATTATCGGTTGCCTCCTTTTCACTCAGCCATGTTTCTGGTGGTTGCTGTTATTCTTATGTTTCAGGGGTGGGCGTGGTCGAAGAATGAGCTGAGCATGGAGCGACTTCCCGAAAAGATCTATCTAATTGCCTACAAGCTAGATTTTAACGAGAGGCATCAGTGTGGTGACTTGAAGAAAGATGTGTCTGTCGTCTATTTAGGGGCAGATCAGCAAAGCGTGCTTGCGAACCCTACAAAACTGAGGGATTTTGATTTTTCTGACTTTTTCTCAGCGACGGTTAACGTGCCAGCACATTTCTTTAAGATGAAGTGTGAATATCCTAGCTATGATCAAGCTGAGAAGACCTAAAGCCATGGACCCTCTACCGACGCTCTTCACCGACCGCCTCCCCTTCTGAAGATGAGTAGCTGGAGCGCCTTCAAAACGGGGGATGGAGTTAGGCTTTAAAGGCGTCCAGTGAGGGGAGGGTGATTCAGCGCATCATGCCCAGCTCGGCATCATCCATCAGCGCCTTAGCCAATGCGCAGAGGTAATGTGAAGCCCAGATCAGCTGGGGTTTGTCTTCCATCAAGCCGTCCAGGGTCATATCCCGTGCGTAGCCCATAAGCTCCGAGGCTTGTTCGCGGGCGCTCTGGCAGGGGATGCCTGCTTCGATGCGGAACAGCGGATGGGTCTGGTTTTCACCTTGGTAGAAGGTGGTTTTGCCGACGGTGAATTTGGTTTCTTCTGTGGTCATTGTTCAATCTCCCCGAAATCTCTAGTGCCTGGCCTGGCCTCATCGCCGGCAAGCCAGCTCCCACAAATACCGCATAGGCCTCGAGATCTGTGTGCAGCTCAGATCCATGCGGGAGCCCGGCTTGCTGGCGATAGGGGCAGCCCAGGCGACACATAAATGAAGCCTTAGTGCAAAGTCCTAGGCTCAGTGGGCATCTGCACCTGGATCAGTGCGGACTCAAGCAAAGCTCGCAGCGTCTCCAGCTCATGCATCGAGGCCATCATCAGAATCGACGCTGGCGACTTGGGCTGCAGCAGTATCGCCTGATGCACAACGGTCGCCGCGCATAGCGCGTAATCCGTGGCCTGGATCAGGGTGTCTTCAAGGGATAGAACATTGTGGGGTGGATCAGGGACTATCTTCAGCATAAACCCTCTCAGTGCCTTAAAGGGCTGCCGCAGATCCGCTGTCAAACGGAAGGGTGGCAGCTGTTTGTGGGTTGACAGACCGGGGGCACTGAGAATCCCGGCGCACACAAAGGTGCCCCACGCACAGCTGCCATAACTGGCATTGCACATGCTCTCAGTGAACCACGGCCTGTCAAAACCGTGCCGCCAATTGGTAGCGGCAGGTCGAGACTATGGTTCACGATTTCCATGTGCAACGAAAAACAGGCGCAGGGAGTATCTTTGGGAAATGGCCTACAAGGAAGGGGCTAATTCTGACTTTTTGTGCCCATTCACCCTCACAGCATGCAACGCCGGCTGCTCTGTTAACGGTTTGTGGCTCACAAAAAGCTTTCCACTCACGAATCCCTGTATCCAGTTATGTCGCGATGCCAACAAACGGTCCAGCATGGACTTTCACCACTCAAGCCTTGAAACTGACCCGCTCGCATCTGGACCAAGGCTGGTCACGGGCCCGCCCCCTGCAAAGGACGCCAAGTAACAGCCCATGGAATGCACCGAAGATGACTATCGAAGCTTTTGCCCCTTTCCAGCGCTTTGCCACTGACCTGCTGAAGTATCTACCAGCTGACCAGCCAGATGGCTCCCACGACCTGTCCCACATCCATCGCGTATGGGTCAACGCGCAACGTATACAGCGCGTAGAAGGCGGCGACCTGGAAGTGCTGCTTGCAGCGACTGTGCTGCATGATTGTGTCGCAGTAGAAAAGAACTCGCCCTTGCGTGGGCAGGCGTCAACGCTATCCGCACAAAGGGCGGCGTCGATCCTGGCTGATATGGGCTGGCCATTGCAGCGCATCGAACAGGTGGCGCATGCAGTCAAAACCCACAGCTACTCGGCTGGCTTCGAACCACTCACCCTTGAGGCCAGGATTCTTCAGGACAGCGATCGCCTGGACGCCATAGGTGCAGTGGGTATCGCCCGGTGTTTTTACATTTCCGGGCGAATGGGGTCGGCGCTGTACGATTTCGAGAACCCCGCGGCGTGGGGGAGGGAGTATCAGGACAAGGCGTATGCGGTCGAGCACTTTCATACCAAGCTGCTCAAGCTTGCGTCAGGTTTTAAAACTGCTGAAGGGGCTCGGCTGGCTGCTGAACGCCATGCTCGGCTTGAAGTGTTTCTTGCGGATTTCATGGATGAGGTCGGGGCTGGCGGGGTAGGGATGCAGTGACGGGGCTTGGGGCGATTGGCAGGTCGTTTTGGGCGTTGGCTAGTTGTCCTGGAACTGCATATGGCTGATCGATTTGGCAGGTGCCTTTGGGCAAGGTGCCAGGCCTTGGGTTTTGGAGGCGGGTAGCTGTGGTCTCATGGCCCTGATTATTGCGTTTGGGCGGGGAAGAATCTGGCGTGGGCATGGCACCGGCTGCGCCGGTGTTCGCGGCTGAAGCCGCTCCTACAGGGGGGAACTGCTAGGTCATGGAGATGTGGGCAGTTTTGAGGGCGGATTTGTTCGTGGAGACTTTTTGTATGCGGTTCTGCTTATTGATGAGTGGCTTGCAGCTTTTTTAGCGGGTTTATCGTGGATGGCACGGGCTGCGCCCGTGTTCGCGGGCGCGCCCGCTCCCACAGGATGCGTGCAGGGTTTGAGCGCTGTGTTGGGGCATTCAGATAATCCAGCATTGGCGGAACGGGAGTGTCGAGCGGGGCGGGGTCTGGGGCAATGAATAGGCGGGCTGAGAGGCGAGAAGAGATGCCGCACAGCCCGGATCGTGCTCGTCTCAGAGAGGTGGCGCTATGTAGACAACCCGGTTTCGTCCATTCTGTTTGGCGTCGTAAAGCCCTTTGTCAGCGCGTTCCAGTGCGTCATCCAGCGTTTCTCCCTTGGCAAACAGGGTGCACCCGATGCTCAGGGTTACGTTCAACTGGCCACAGGGCAACTGCATCGGTCCGGCACCCACCTGTTCGCGAATCCGCTCAGCAATCCGGGTCAGCTCTTCGCTGTCCTTCACCTGCAAAATTGCAACAAACTCCTCACCCCCATGGCGCACCACCAGGTCATCGGGGCGCAGTGCAGCGCGCAGGCGACGGGCAGTTTCGCAAAGCACTTTGTCACCGCCGCCATGGCCGTACTTGTCGTTGATGGCCTTGAAGTGATCCAGGTCGGCATAAACCGCACCCAGTTGTAAGCCGTTCACCTCTGCCAATCGCCGTTCATGGTCTTCAAACGCCGTCAGCGCGCCGCGATTCCATAGTTGCGTCAAAGGGTCGAGCAGGGCCTTGCGCTGCTCGCGATCCATTTCAAGCCGCAGATCGCGGTTCACCTGTGCCAAGGTGCGCAGCTGCAGATACCCCTCGGCGAGCGTGGCCAGGTCCCTGAAGTTCGCTTGCTGAGCCTCGCTGAGCACGCGGGGACGCGGGTCGAACATGCACAGCGTACCGATGGCTTTACCGTTCCCGGCGCGCAGGGGGTGGCCGGCGTAGAAGCGGATATAGGGCGCGTTCAGCACGAGCGGGTTATCGACGAATCGCCCGTCGCACGTGGCGTCGGGCACCATCAGGGTATCCTCGCCGAGAATGGCGTAGCCGCAGAAGGAAATACTGCGCGTCGTCTCGCTTGCCTCAAGCCCTATGCGGGCCTTGAACCACTGTCGGTCCTGGTCGATGAGGCTGATAAGCACAGTATCCACATGAGCCAGGTCCTGGGTGAGCCGCACCAGGGTATCGAGGTAAAGCTCGGCTGGCGTATCGACCAGGTTCATGTCATCGAGCGTGCGCTGGCGAAGCGCTTCGTCAGCGGGAAAAGGGCAAGCGGGCATTCTTGATACTCCGGTCCTTGGTTAGTTGCTTCTGCACCTGGCGGGTGCATGTACTCTATCTGTCAAAGCAAGCACAGCATAGGTGATGGCGAGAAGCCACGGGTTACAGGATTGGCTGGGCATTTCTTGCCGAGTGTGTGATTTCTTCCGCTCAAGCTTCGTCAAGAATGCTACCCCTTAGCCGTCGTCTTGGGGACTGATACAGGGCCTTCCATGCAAACGCTGTTGAACGAGATTCTCGAAGAAGTACGTCCCTTGATCGGCAAGGGCAAAGTGGCTGACTACATTCCTGCGCTGGCCGATGTGCCGGCGAACCAGTTGGGCATCGCGGTCTATGGCAACGATGGCAGTTATTACTGCGCAGGCGACGCGCTGGTGCCGTTCTCGGTGCAGAGTATTTCCAAGGTGTTCAGCCTGGTACAGGCGATTGGGCACTCCGGGGAAGCCATTTGGGAGCGGCTTGGCCATGAGCCATCCGGCCAGCCGTTCAACTCGCTGGTGCAGCTGGAGTTCGAGCGTGGTCGGCCGCGCAACCCGTTTATCAATGCGGGTGCGTTGGTGATCTGCGATATCAACCAGTCGCGCTTTGCGGCACCCACGTTGTCGATGCGCGATTTCGTTCGGCGGCTATCGGGCAATCCGCACATTTCCATTGATGCCCGCGTTGCCGATTCGGAGTATCAGTTCCGCGCGCGCAACGCGGCCATGGCTTACCTGATGCAGTCGTTCGGTAACTTCCATAACGAGGTGGAGACGGTGCTGCGTAGCTATTTCAGTTACTGCGCGCTGCAGATGAACTGCCTTGATCTGGCTAGGGCATTCTGCTTCCTGGCTAACGATGGGTTCTGCAAGCACAGCGGTGAGCAGATTCTGACCCGGCGCCAGACCCAGCAGGTGAACTCGATCATGGCTACCAGCGGGCTGTATGACGAAGCAGGGAATTTCGCCTATCGGGTGGGGTTGCCGGGCAAGAGCGGCGTGGGGGGCGGGATTGTGGCGATCGTGCCGGGGCAGTTCACCGTGTGTGTGTGGTCGCCAGAGTTGAATGCTGCGGGTAACTCCCTGGCTGGGATGGCGGCGCTTGAGTTGCTCAGTTCACGGATTGGGTGGTCGGTGTTCTGATCGGCGGGCTCGGTGGCTGAGGTAGGCCCGGTTGATACCTCAGCTCGTCGGGTCCTGCCCCAACACCTTGGCCAGGGCCACCCGGGCATCTTCAAGCTGTACCAGTGAAGCATGCCGTGCCCCCAGCGCGTCGCCGTTCTGGATAGCGGTCAGAATCGCCTTGTGCCGGGGCAGGGCGAGTTCGTCGAAATTCGCCCGCTGGTTGGAGTAGCGCACCGACTCGCGCAGCGCCATCGACAGCATGTTGCACAGGTAGGCCAGCAGGTCGTTGTGGGTGGCGTCGGCGATGCGGGCGTGGAAGTCCAGGTCGGGTTGCAGGCGTTCTTCGTGGTTGCGTGCGGCTTCCATGCGCTGGTAGGCCTCGGCGATCGAATCGACGTCGTCGGCGCTGGCGTTGGTGGCGGCCAGTGCGGCGGCGGCGGGTTCGATGACCCAGCGTACGCTGCTCAGCATGTTGAAGAATTCTTGCTGTGGCGTGGCCTGCATCAGCCAGTGCAGTACGTCCGGGTCGAGCATGTGCCAGTCATGGCGCGGCCGAACCAGGGTACCCACCCGCGGGCGGGCCTCGACCAGGCCCTTGGCAGTCAGGGCGCGCATCGCCTCACGGAACACCGGCCGGCTGATCGCGTAGGCTTCGCACAGGCTGGCCTCGGAGGGCAGCTTCTGCCCGGGTGCGAGTTGGCCGGATACGATCTGTACGCCAAGGTCCTGGACCAGGGTGGCGTGCATGCTCTTGCGCGTGGTGGGTTGGCGGTAGTTCATGTGGGGCGGGGCGGATCCTTCGGGCGGGGGCAGCATCATAGCATTAGCGCGTTGACGCGGTGCATGGCACCGGCTGCGCCGGTGTTCGCGGCTGAAGCCGCTCCCACAGGTGTAGTGTCAACTCGAAGCCAGCGCAGTACCTGTGGGAGCGGGCGTGCCCGCGAAGCAGGCGACGCGGAGGATGGCACCGGCTTTGCCGGTGTTCGCGGCTGAAGCCGCTCCCACAGGTGTAGTGTCAACTCGAAGCCAGGGCAGTACCTGTGGGAGCGGGCGTGCCCGCGAAGCAGGCGACGCGGAGGATGGCACCGGCTTTGCCGGTGTTCGCGGCCACGGCCGCTCCCACAGGTGTAGCGTCACCTTGAAGCCAGCGCAGTACCTGTGGGAGCGGGTTTACCCGCGAAGCAGGCGACGCGGAGGATGGCACCGGCTTTGCCGGTGTTCGCGGCCACGGCCGCTCCCACAGGTTTAGCGTCAACTCGAAGCCAGCGCAGTACCCTGTGGGAGTGGGCGTGCCCGCGAAGCAGGCGACGTGGAGGATGGCACCGGCTGCGCCGGTGTTCGCGGCTGAAGCCGCTCCCACAGGTGTAGTGTCAACTCGAAGCCAACGCAGTACCTGTGGGAGCGGGTTTACCCGCGAAGCAGGCGACGCGGAGGATGGCACCGGCTTTGCCGGTGTTCGCGGCCACGGCCGCTCCTACAGGTGTAGCGTCACCTTGAAGCCAGCGCAGTACCTGTGGGGGCGGGTTTACCCGCGAAGCAGGCGACGCGGAGGATGGCACCGGCTTTGCCGGTGTTCGCGGCCACGGCCGCTCCCACAGGTGTAGTGTCAACTCGAAACCAGCGCAGTACCTGTGGGAGCGGGCATGCCCGCGAAGCAGGCGACGCGGAGGATGGCACCGGCTTTGCCGGTGTTCGCGGCCACGGCCGCTCCCACAGGTGTAGTGTCAACTCGAAGCCAGCGCGGTACCTGTGGGAGTCCGGCTTGCCGGCGATGGGCTGCGCAGCAGCCCCAATGAGGCTAACCGAAAGGCTTCAGGCCTTAGTGCGAGTGCTTGGGCACCGCCGCCCCGCGGCATCCGACCAGGAAGTCGAAGTCGCAACCTTCGTCGGCCTGCATGACGTGGTCCAGGTACAGCCTGGCGTAACCACCGCTGATCAGCTGCGGCGGGGCTTGCAGGTCGGCCAGGCGGCCGGCCAGTTCCTGGTCGGAAATGTCCAGGTGCAGGCGGCCTTCCTTGCAATCCAGCTCGATCCAGTCGCCTTCGCGCACAGCGGCCAATGGCCCGCCAGCTGCCGCTTCCGGCGCCACGTGCAGTACCACGGTGCCGTAGGCAGTGCCGCTCATGCGGGCATCGGAAATGCGCACCATGTCGGTCACGCCCTGGGCCAGCAGCTTGGCCGGCAGGCCCATGTTGCCGACCTCGGCCATGCCCGGGTAACCCTTGGGCCCGCAGTGCTTCATCACCAGCACGGAACTGGCGTCCACCTCCAGCTCGGGGTCGTTGATGCGTGCCTTGTAGTCGTCGAAGTTTTCGAAAACCACGGCGCGGCCACGATGCTGCATCAGCGCCGGGGTGGCGGCTGACGGCTTGAGCACAGCACCCTTGGGCGCCAGGTTGCCGCGCAGGATGCAGATGCCGCCATCGGCCACCAGCGGCTTGTCGATCGGGCGGATCACCTCCTCGTCATACAGCGGTGCGGCCTGGCAGTTGTCCCACAGGCTCTTGCCGTTGGCAGTCAGCGCGGCAGGGTTGGGCAGCAGGCCGTGTTCGCCCAGGCGGCGAATGACCGCAGGCAGGCCGCCGGCGTAGTAAAACTCTTCCATCAGGAAACGGCCCGAGGGCTGCAGGTCGACCAGGGTTGGCGTACCGCGGCCGATGCGGGTCCAGTCTTCCAGCTGCAGGTCCACGCCGATGCGCCCGGCAATGGCCTTGAGGTGAATCACCGCGTTGGTCGAGCCACCGATGGCGGCGTTGACGCGGATGGCGTTCTCGAAGGCTTCGCGGGTGAGGATTTTCGACAGGCGCAGGTCTTCGCGCACCATGTCGACAATGCGCATGCCCGACAGGTGGGCCAGCACGTAGCGGCGTGCATCCACCGCCGGAATGGCGGCGTTGTGCGGCAGCGAGGTGCCCAGCGCTTCGGCCATGCAGGCCATGGTCGAGGCGGTGCCCATGGTGTTGCAGGTACCTGCCGAGCGCGACATGCCGGCCTCGGCCGAGAGGAACTCGTTGAGGTCGATCTGGCCGGCCTTGTAGGCCTCGTGCATCTGCCAGACGATGGTGCCGGCGCCAATGTCCTTGCCTTTGTGCTTGCCGTTCAGCATCGGCCCGCCGGTAACCACGATCGCCGGCACGTCACAGCTCGCCGCGCCCATCAGCAGCGCCGGGGTGGTCTTGTCACAGCCGGTCAGCAGCACCACGGCGTCCACCGGGTTGCCACGGATCGCTTCCTCCACATCCATGCTCGCCAGGTTGCGGGTGAGCATGGCGGTGGGGCGCAGGTTGGACTCGCCGCTGGAAAACACCGGGAACTCCACCGGGAAGCCGCCAGCCTCAAGCACCCCCTTCTTGACGTGTTCGGCAATCTTGCGGAAGTGCGCGTTGCACGGGGTCAGCTCCGACCAGGTGTTGCAGATGCCGATGATCGGCTTGCCCTGGAATTCGTGGTCCGGAATGCCCTGGTTCTTCATCCAGCTGCGGTACATGAAACCGTTCTTGTCAGCGGTGCCGAACCATTGGGCGGAGCGCAGAGGGCGTTTGAGATCAGACATGGGGATACCTAATTAGTATTACTATTTGTCGTTGTGTTGTCGAATGTACTGAGAAAAATGGCCTATGTGAAGGCTTGTTGATTTAAATAGTAATACTATAAGATCGTTCACCCAGGTCAGAGGTCTGCCAAAAAGTCCCCGGCCGGTGCTGTACCCATTACAAGAACAATTGGAGACATCGCCATGATTCAGGAGCAGCGGCTCGTCCGCCTGATCACACTGAAACTCATCCCTTTTCTGGTACTGCTTTACCTGGTGGCCTATGTCGACCGTTCCGCGGTGGGCTTCGCCAAGCTGCACATGGGCGCCGACATCGGCCTGGGTGACGCTGCCTACGGCCTTGGTGCCGGGCTCTTCTTCATTGGTTATTTCCTGTTCGAGGTGCCGAGCAACCTGTTGCTCGACCGCTTCGGCGCGCGCCGCTGGTTCGCCCGCATCCTGGTCACCTGGGGCGCGATCACCGTCGGCATGGCCTTCGTCACCGGGCCCAACGGCTTCTACGTGATGCGCTTTCTGCTGGGGGCGGCCGAGGCGGGCTTCTTCCCGGGCGTGCTGTACTACATCACCCAGTGGTACCCGGTGCGCCATCGCGGCAAGATCCTCGGCTTCTTCATCCTCTCCCAGCCGCTGGCAATGCTGATCACCGGGCCGCTCTCGGGCGCGCTGCTGGGGCTCGATGGCATCTACGGCCTGCATGGCTGGCAATGGCTGTTCATCTGCATCGGTACCCCGGCAGTGCTGCTGGCCTGGCCGACCTTGCGTCTGCTGCCGGACAGCCCGGCCAAGGTGCGCTGGCTCAGCGACGAGCAACGCAGCTGGCTGCAGGAACAACTGGCCAACGACCTGCGCGAGTTCGGCCAGACCCGCCATGGCAATCCGCTGCATGCCTTGAAGGACGGCCGGGTGTTGCTGCTGGCGCTGTTCTATCTGCCGGTGACCCTGAGCATCTACGGCCTTGGCCTTTGGCTACCCACGCTGATCCATCAGTTCGGCGGCAGTGACCTGGTTACCGGTTTCGTTTCGGCCGTGCCTTACCTGTTCGGCATCATCGGCCTGCTGATCGTGCCGCGTAGCTCCGACCGCCTGAACGACCGCTACGGCCACCTCGGCCTGCTTTACGCCCTGGGTGCAATCGGCCTGTTCCTCAGTGCCTGGTTGAGCGTACCCGCCATGCAGCTGGCGGCGCTGTGCCTGGTGGCGTTTGCGTTGTTCTCCTGCACCGCCATTTTCTGGACCTTGCCGGGCCGGTTCTTCTCCGGGGCCAGCGCCGCAGCCGGCATCGCCTTGATCAACTCGATCGGCAACCTCGGCGGCTACCTGGGCCCGTTCGGTATCGGCGCGCTCAAGGAGCACACCGGGCAACTTTCGTCGGGGCTGTATTTCCTGGCCGTGGTGATGCTGTTCGGGCTGTTGCTCACCGGGGTTGTCTACAACCGCCTGGAGCGCCGCCAGCGCCTGGCTTCCACGCGGGCAGCCGAGGCCTCCCGCTAATTTCCGCAACCGAGAAGCGAGCACAAACATGCGATTGATTCAATTTGAAACCGCCACCGGCGAGCGCTGCGTGGGCGTGGTGGAAGGCGATTACGCCCTGCAAGTGCAGGGCGCTGGGAGCACCCGCGAGCTGGCCCTGCAAGCCATTGCCGCCGGCCGTGACCTGGCCGCTGAAGTGCAGGCTGCCGGCCTGGGCGAGCGCCACGATTACCTGGCCCTGCTGGCCGAAGGCCGCGTGTTGCCGCCACTGGACCACCCGGACCCGGCACACTGCCTGGTCACCGGCACCGGGCTGACCCACCTGGGCAGCGCCGCTACGCGCGACAAGATGCATCAGCAGCAGGCCGAAGGCGCGGTGACCGACAGCATGCGCATGTTCCAGTGGGGCCTCGATGGCGGTCGGCCGCCGGCAGGCGAAGAGGGCGCCCAGCCGGAGTGGTTCTACAAGGGCGACGGTGGCATCGTCGTGCGCCCTGGCGCCGACCTGCCGCTGCCGGCGTTCGCCGAGGATGCCGGCGAGGAGCCGGAGCTGGTCGGGCTGTACCTGATCGGTGCCGACGGCACGCCCTACCGCCTTGGCTACGCATTGGGCAACGAGTTTTCCGACCATGTGATGGAGCGGCGCAACTACCTGTACCTGGCCCATTCCAAGCTGCGCGCCTGCAGCTTCGGCCCAGAGCTGCGCCTGGGTGCGCTGCCGGCCCACCTGGAAGGCACCAGCCGCATCCTGCGCGACGGGCAGGAGCTGTGGCGCAAGCCGTTCCTGTCGGGCGAGCAGAACATGTGCCACAGCTTCGAGAACCTCGAGTTCCACCACTTCAAGTACACCCAGTTCCTGCGCCCCGGCGATATCCACGTGCATTACTTCGGCACCGCCACGCTGTCGTTCGCCGACGGCATCCAGGCGCGGCCGGGCGACACCTTCGAAGTCAGCCTCGACGCCTTTGGCCAGCCGCTGCGTAATGGCATTGCAGCAGCACCCGCGCAGGTACGCCCCGGGGTGGTGAAAAGCCTTTGAGCAGTCAGGCGAGCAGTGTGTCAGGTTCGCCCGCATACCTGTGGGAGCGGCTTTAGCCGCGAAGGGCCCGGCGCGGTGCATGGCACCGGCTGCGCCGGTGTTCGCGGCTGAAGCCGCTCCCACAGGGGCCCTGCTGACAGGGCGGGGCATGTGCACTCCATGGCTGACATGAACCTTTGAATCTTCTTTCCTCATTACAGGAGCCAACCATGACCGGATGCAATTTCATTGGCGGCCAGCGCAGCGCTGCCGGCAGCGTGCGCCTGCAAAGCCTCGATGCGCGTACCGGCGAAGCCTTGCCGCAGGCCTTTGCCCAGGCCACCCCGGAAGAGGTGGACGCCGCCGCGCAGGCTGCCGAAGCGGCCTTCGCCGAATACAACGCCCTGGCGCCGCAGCGCCGTGCGCAGTTCCTCGATGCCATTGCCGACCAGCTGGATGCGCTGGACGACACCTTTGTCGCCACCGTGTGCCGCGAAACCGCACTGCCGGCCGGGCGCATCCAGGGCGAACGCGCGCGTACCAGCAACCAGATGCGCCTGTTCGCCACGGTGCTTCGTCGTGGCGACTACCTGGGGGCGCGCATCGACCGTGCACAACCCCAGCGTCAGCCGCTGCCGCGCCCCGACCTGCGCCAATACCGCACCGGCGTCGGCCCGGTAGCCGTGTTCGGCGCCAGCAATTTCCCGCTGGCCTTCTCCACCGCCGGCGGTGACACCGCCGCAGCGCTGGCCGCCGGCTGCCCGGTGGTGGTGAAGGCGCACAGCGGCCACATGGCCACGGCCGAGCAGGTGGCCGAGGTGATCGAGCGCGCAGTGGTCGCCACCGGCATGCCCGCCGGCGTGTTCAACATGATCTACGGTGCCGGTGTCGGCGAAGCGCTGGTCCGCCACCCGGCGATTCAGGCGGTGGGCTTTACCGGCTCGCTCAAGGGCGGCCGTGCCCTGTGCGAGCTGGCTGCGGCGCGCCCGCAGCCGATCCCGGTGTTTGCCGAAATGAGCAGCATCAACCCGGTGCTGGTCTTGCCAGCGGCGTTGCAGGCCAGGGGCGAGCAGGTGGCCAGGGAACTGGCCGGTTCGGTGGTGCTGGGCTGCGGGCAGTTCTGCACCAACCCCGGACTGGTCATTGGTATTGCCGGCGAAGCGTTCAGCACCTTCCTCAGGGCCCTTGGCGCGCAACTGGCCGACCAGCCCGGGCAGACCATGCTCAATGCCGGCACCTTGCGCAGCTATAGCCAAGGTGTGCAACGCCTGCACCAGCACCCGGGCGTGCGCCATCTGGCCGGTGCCGAGCAGGCGGGTGACCAGGCCCAGGCACAGCTGTTCCAGGCCGATGTGAGCTTGCTGCTGAACGGTGACGCACTGCTTCAGGAAGAGGTCTTCGGGCCTGCCACGGTGGCCGTCGCAGTAGCCGACGAAGCTGAACTGCGCCGCGCCGTGCAAGCCTTGCATGGGCAACTGACCGCAACCCTGATTGCCGAGCCGGAGGACTTCCAGCGCTTCGCCGCGCTGGTGCCGGTGCTGCAACGCAAGGCCGGGCGCCTGCTGGTCAACGGTTACCCGACCGGCGTTGAAGTGTGCGATGCGATGGTGCATGGCGGGCCGTACCCGGCCACGTCCGATGCTCGTGGCACGTCAGTCGGTACCTTGGCCATCGACCGCTTCCTGCGCCCGGTTTGCTACCAGGACTACCCGGACGCGCTATTGCCCGATGCCCTGAAAAACGCCAACCCGCTGGGCCTGCAACGCCTGGTCGACGGCCAGCACAGCCGCGAGGCGCTGGCCTGACGCCAGCCCTGTCGAGGAAGAGATGCAGGACGTGGAGGCCAACAATTCGGTTTCTGCCGAGCATCCGCAACCTCGCTGAGGCGACTTGCCCGGAAACGAATGCGGTTCACAGCTTTCTTGTGAGGTATGCAGCCACGAGTTCCGATCCCACTTCACCAGACCCGGCCCTGACGACCCGCTCATGAACGAGGAAAAGGGTGGTGCTTGGCAAGAGGACGACAGCCTGGCTGATGACGGCAGGCAGAGCGTGGAGCAGCCAGCAGTGGACCAGGTTCAGCGCAGGGAATGACCATTGACAGGCCAACGCCCCTGTGGGAGCGGGTTTACCCGCGAAGAATCCAACGCGGTGTATGGCACCGGCTTCGCCGGTGTTCGAGGGTGAACCCGCTCCCACAGGGCGCTTTCTTGAGTGAGCGACCTCAGGTACCGCCACTGGCTATCTCCCGAGCAACCCAACCCTTGAACGCCTCCGCCACCGGCGATGGGTGCATCGCACCTGATTGGGCCAGCACCACTTTTTGCGGTGATACCTCTTCCAGTAATGGCCGGCACAACAGCGGTGTACCGTCATAGCAGTGGTCCCCGGCGGGCCGGGTGCATGACAGGGCAACCCCGTAGCCATGCGCGACCAGGCCCCGTTGCATCTCGAAGGTCTGGGTAAATTGCTGAGTGCGCGGTTGCAGGTTATGCGCCCAAAACAGCGAAAGAAAATACTCACGCGTTTGTGCGATGTCCTCAAGAATCAAACACTCTTGCGCCAGCTCATGCAGCGGTATCGCTGCCAGCTGGGCCAGGCGATGGTCAGTAGCGATGAGTGCGTAGGGTTTCAGCTCAGCCAGTACCTGGCGCGGCAGCGAGGGATCGAGGCCTATGTCATACGTCAGCGCGAGCTCGGCCTTGCCGGCGCTCAGGTGGCGGTGTACGTCTGCCAGGTCAGTCTCGAACAGCGTGACCTCCACATCGGGATACTGCTTGCGAAAACTCGATAGCAGCCGCGGCGCGTAATAGGGGCCCAAGTCCTGAAAGCAGATAAGCGACAGGTTGCCGCGCAGCGAGCCTCGCGTGGCATCCGCGTTTTGATTCATGGCAATGGCCATGCCGATGATATCGCGTGCCTGGGCCAGTAAACGCGTGCCTGCTGACGTCAGCTCCAGCCCGCGGCTGACCTGGCGCCGGAACAGCCGCTCGTTCAGCGCCTCTTCAAGCTGGGCAATCGCAACCGAAACCGATGGCTGCGAAACGTGCCGGGCTCGCGCCGCAGCGCTGATGCTGCCGTGTTCGGCCACGGCGACGAAGTACTCGAGCTGTCTGAACGAGAACCCTATCATCTTTTCCTATACTCGGGATTAGGAAATATATTCTTTTCCTATCGTAGCTGAAAAGCAATACTCGCGGTGCACCTTGCTTGTTCCGCTTGATACTTGGCAGTGGTGCTGTTGCCCAATAAAAAGACCAAAGGGTGCTTATGAAACAGACCGCCGAATTTCAATTAAGTGAAGAAACCATCGAGGCTTTCCAGCGCGATGGTGCCGTCTGCGTACGTAATTTGTTCACGCCGGAAGAAGTTGCACTGCTCGAAACCGGCATCGAACAGAACCTGAAAGCCCCAAGCGAGCGCGCTAAAGTGGCGAGCCGCCCTGATGACCCGGGTTGGTTCTTTGAAGACTTCTGTAATTGGAGTGATATTCCGGCCTATCGCCAGTTCATCTTTGAAAGCCGGGTGGGTAGCGTTGCAGCGCAACTCATGAACAGCGAGACAGCCCGGCTTTATCACGATCACCTGCTGGTCAAGGAACCCAACACGCGCCAGCGAACGCCCTGGCATCAGGACCAGCCCTATTACAACATCGACGGGCGCCAGAACTGCAGCATGTGGATGCCCGTCGACCCGGTCTCGAGAGCGTCCACCCTTGAATTCGTGGGGGGCTCGCACCTTGGGCCATGGCTGATGCCACGCAGCTTCCTCGACAGCCAGGCGCAATGGTTCCCCGAAGGCAGCCTTGCGGACTTGCCGGATATCGAGGCCGATCGCAGCGCCTGGAACATCCTCGGCTGGGCGCTCTCCCCAGGCGACGCGGTGTTCTTCCACATGCTCACCTTGCACGCCTCTGGCGGTGTCGGGGGCAATCGCCGGCGTCGAGCCTTCTCGGTGCGTTTCCTGGGCGATGACATCACTCACGCACCGCGCCAGTGGAAAACCTCGCCACCGTTTCCTGACCTGGAAACGCAACTGGCCAGCGGTGCCGAAATGAACCACGAACTGTTTCCGGTGCTGTGGCCAAGGGCTTGATGATTGGAATAATGCGTGCCTGATAAAACCGCACGGCATTAGCGTTGTGCGGACCTGATAATAAAACCAAGAAGGTATCTATGAGCGCTCAATCTTCACATCAGTTGAAGCGGGGTCTCTCTACCCGGCATATTCGTTTCATGGCGTTAGGTTCTGCTATCGGTACCGGGCTGTTTTATGGCTCGGCATCGGCAATCAAATTGGCAGGGCCTTCAGTTCTGCTGGCCTATATGATCGGTGGCGCAGCCATTTACATGATGATGCGCGCCCTTGGCGAAATGGCGGTTCATAACCCGGTGTCAGGTTCGTTCGGCCACTATGCCAGCCAGTACCTGGGGCGCTACTTTGGCTTTCTGACCGGTTGGAGCTACGCGTTCTCGATGTTGGTGGTGTGCCTGGCAGACGTGACGGCCTTTGGCGTTTACATGGGGCTGTGGTTCCCTGAAACACCCGCGTGGATTTGGGTACTTGGGATCGTCTTCTTCATCGGGGCACTGAACCTGTGCAGCGTGAAAGTGTTCGGGGAGATGGAGTTCTGGCTGTCGTTGCTGAAGGTGACCGCGATCGTTGCCATGATTGTGGCAGGCGCGGCAGTGCTGCTACTGGGTATCCAGTTGAATGACGAGGCAGGCACGGTTGCCGGAATCTCGAACCTGTGGAGCCACGGCGGGTTCTTCCCTAATGGCGTCAGTGGAATGATCGCTTCCTTCACTGTCGTGATGTTCGCCTTTGGCGGGGTCGAAATGATCGGCATCACCGCAGGCGAGGCAAGGGACCCGAAGCGCGTGCTACCCAAGGCTATCAACTCGGTGCCTCTGCGTATCCTGCTGTTCTACATTCTTACCCTGTTCGTACTCATGGCCATTTACCCTTGGACCAGCATTGGCAGCCACGGTAGCCCGTTCGTGCAGATCTTCAGTGGTCTTGGCATCAGTTCAGCGGCAACCGTGTTGAACATCGTGGTCATTTCAGCGGCTGTTTCGGCAATCAACAGCGACATCTTCAGCGCTGGGCGCATGATGTACGGCATGGCTCAGGACGGCCAGGCACCTGCCGGTTTCGCATCGTTGTCGCGTTTCGGTGTGCCGTGGATGACGGTTGCAGTGATGGGCGTTGCGCTGCTTCTGGGCGTGGTATTGAACTACCTGGTGCCAGAAGACTTGTTCCTGGTGCTCGCTGCGGTGGTCACGTTCTCCATTGTCTGGGTCTGGTTGATGATCCTGCTTTCTCAGGTGGCCATGCGGCGCGGCATGAGCAAGGAGGAGGCGGCTGCACTGGATTATCGTGTGCCACTGTGGCCGGTAGGGCCGGCTTGCGCGATTGCTTTCATGGTATTCATTTTTGGCGTGCTCGGTTGGTTCCCGGCCAGCCGCACAGCCATGTATGTCGGGGTTGGCTGGTTGGTGCTGCTATCCCTGGGTTACTGGTTGTGGGGTGTGCGTGCGCCACGACAAGTGTCGGCCAACGCTTGAGGCATTGAACCGTCAGCGTCCGGCAAGGGACTGCCGCGACGCGTCTCCGATGCATGGCCAGGCGTATACCTTCAAACCACTTCGGGTCACGATCGAGTGGGGCGTTCAATTGCCCGTGCGGGGATCGGGGTAGACATCACGATGGACGTTCGCGTCTCTCCATAGATGTTGATCTTTTCGATCAGCCGCTCCAAATCGCTCATGCTGGCGGCGACCACACGGAAGATGTAGGAGTCTGCCCCTGTTATGTGATGGCACTCCAGCACTTCCGGTATCGACCCTAGCAGCTTGAGGAATTTTGCCTTGGCCGGTTGGGGTACTGTCATGGCCAATATGGCCCCGACCAGATAGCCCGCTTTTATCGGGTTGACCCGCGCCGCATAGCCCTCGATCACTCCCTCTTCCTCAAGGCGCTTGACTCGCTCGGTGACGGCTGGCACCGAGAGGTGGACGTGCCGTGCAAGCTCTGTATAGGTCATGCGACCGTTGCCCTGAAGGCGATCAAGGATTTTCCAGTCAATGTCATCCATGTGGCTTAATTCCTTAGGTAAAAGACGAATCTTCCTTAGAAAACCCATTCTGCCCCACCCAAGCCATGCCTACCATGCCTCCATGATCGACGCGTACCGTATGGAGGGGCTCATGTTGTTCATCAAGGCGCTTGTCATTGGCTTTTCAATCGCTGCACCCGTCGGCCCGATTGGCCTGCTCTGCGTCCAGCGGAGCCTGAAGCGTGGCTTTCGTTCAGGACTTGCGACAGGGTTGGGGGCTGCAACCGCCGACGCTCTCTATGGGGTGCTCGGGGCAGTCGGTATTACCGGGGTGGCCCTGTCTGCTCCGTCGCTGGCAATGCTTCTGAAGGTGGTTGGTGGTGCGTTCCTGATGTGGCTGGCCTGGGGTATTGCCCGCGACGCGCTGAAACCCAAGCATGCAGCAGTGGTGGCAGCCTCTACGGCAGTCACTCGCGACTTCCTGGCAGCGTTCGGGTTAACCCTGTCCAACCCCATGACAATATTGGCCTTCATTGCCATTTTTGCGGTACTCGACCCGCTGTCCGGCGAGCCGCAGGCGGGTGAAGCAATGTGGTTTGGCACCTGCTCAATGCTGGCTGGAGTCTTCTTGGGATCTGCTGCGTGGTGGCTGTGCCTGAGTGGGCTGACGGCGGCTTTACGCAAGAAGATGTCCGTCTCGTTCATGCGGGTCATCTCTGCAATGTCTGCAGTCGCTATCGGCACCTTTGGCTTTGCCCAGGTGGTCATCGGGTTGCGCCTGGTCTTGTAGCAGATGTCGAACAAATGCCTGCAAGCCACTCAGCCCGTGTCATCTCCCATATTTCGACGCGCATCTGCCCGCAGACAAAATCACCGTCCCGCACGCCCACCATGCGCATGCCTTCATTCTCTGAGACCCTGCGGGACGCGTGGTTGGCAACCGCTTTGGGGACCTGCATGAGCGGACGCGACAATGTCTCGAACCAATACGCGTTGATGACCCGACATGCTTCACGCATATAGCCTTTTCCCCACCACTGGGGCGCAAGCCAGAAGCCTCTGTTGTTTCCAGGCTGTTTAAACAAACTGATGCTGCCAATGGTGCACTCGGCGTCGTTGCGCAGGCGGATCATCCAGTGCCATTCACGACACGCTGCCATGGCCGGCAGGGCGACATCACGCACATAGACCAGCGCGCCATCCTCTGGATACGGCCATGGGACACGACGATCCAGATAGCGCACTACCTCCCATTGGGGGAACAACTCCTGGATGATGGGGGCATCCTGCAACTGGAGTGGCGAGAGAACAAGACGATCGGTGAACAGCGTCGGAAGGCGATCCATGGCATTCGTTCCTGGGCATCCGTTTGGCTTTTAATGGTCTGTGATGGATTCGTTGGTGTCGAGCGTTCACTGCCCTTTGGACTGCGCTGTCGCCTGGAGAACTGAATTCGCAAGCGGTCCGCGTACCTGTGGGACCAACTGTCTTGTGCAAGCTTTAAAGGCTTGCGCAGTTTTTGTGGGAGCGGGCGAGCCCGCGAACACCGGCGGAGCCGGTGCCATACACCGCGTTGGCTGTTTCGCGGGCACGCCCGCTCCCACAAGGGAAAGTGACACGCTCTCGAACATTGTTCCCTGTGCGACGGCGCAGTCCAAAGGGCTGGGCAATCTCCCACAGTGTCCCTGCCAATCCAATGAGTCATGTGCAGCGCCATGACAACTGGCTTGCCTGCAATCAGCAGGTGCGCCCGCCGTCGGCACTGGGTAGGGCGCAGGTGAATCAGCCGCGGCTGGCCTCCAGTGCCTGGGCCAGGTCGGCGATGATGTCGTCGCTGTGCTCGATGCCGATCGACAAACGCACCATGTCCCGTGGCACGCCGGCCTTTTCCAGTTCCTCGTCGTTGAGCTGGCGGTGGGTGGTGGAGGCGGGGTGGCAGGCCAGCGACTTGGCGTCGCCGATGTTCACCAGGCGCACCACCAGCTGCAGCGCATCGATGAAGCGCGCACCGGCCGCCTGGCCGCCCTTGATGCCGAACGACAGGATCGACGCCGGCTTGCCACCGGTGTAGCGCCGGGCCAGTTCATGCTCGGGGTGGTCGGGCAGCCCTGCGTACTTCACCCAGGCCACCTGCTCGTGGGCTTGCAGGTAGCGGGCAACCTTCAGCGCGTTCTCGGTGTGGCGCTCCATGCGCAAGGCCAAGGTTTCCAGGCCTTGCAGGATCAGGAAGGCGTTGAACGGCGACAGTGCGGCGCCGGTGTTGCGCAACGGCACCACGCGGCAGCGGCCGATGAAGGCGGCGGGGCCGAAGGCTTCGGTGTAGGTGACGCCGTGGTAGGACGGGTCGGGGGTGTTGAGCAGGGCGAAGCGTTCCTTGTTGTCGGCCCAGGGGAACTTGCCGGAGTCGATGACGATGCCGCCGATGCTGGTCCCGTGGCCGCCGATGTACTTGGTCAGCGAGTGCACGACGATATCGGCGCCATGCTCGAACGGCCGGCACAGCACCGGGGTGGCCACGGTGTTGTCGACGATCAGCGGCACGCCGTGGCGGTGGGCGGCCTCGGCCAGCGCGGCGATATCGACGATATTGCCGGCAGGGTTGCCAATGGACTCGCAGAACACCGCCTTGGTGCGCGAATCGATCAGTGCTTCGAGGGCGGCGATGTCGTCATGGGCGGCGAAGCGGGTGTGGATGCCCATGCGCGGCAGGGTGTGGGCCAGCAGGTTGTAGGTGCCGCCGTACAGCTTGGCCACCGAGACAATGTTGTCGCCGGCCTCGGCGACGGTCTGGATGGCGTAGGTGATGGCCGCCATGCCCGAAGCCACCGCCAGCGCGCCAACCCCGCCCTCCAGGGCGGCCATGCGCTGTTCAAGCACATCGTTGGTGGGGTTCATGATGCGCGAGTAGATGTTGCCGGCCACTTTCAGGTCGAACAGGTCGGCGCCGTGCTGGGTGTCGTCGAAGGCGAAGGAGGTGGTCTGGTAGATCGGTACGGCTACTGCCCGGGTGGTCGGGTCGGGGCTGAAGCCTGCGTGGATGGCGAGAGTTTCCAGCTTCATGCAATCGTTCCTTGAGCGTGGGTGGAAGCGACCAAGCATGCGGCGGTGGGTTGAAGCGGGTCAAGGGCGTCGTGATGGCACCCTTGACCCGTATTTATCCTGCCGTTTCACTGGGCCAGTATGTCGACATACTGACGGTAAAGCGCCTCTTTCTGCGCCGGCGAAAGGTTTTCCGCTGGTACGTACTCGCTGAATATGACCCCGGTATAGTCCGGGAAGCTGGCCTCTGTCAGGCGCTCCAGCGGCAAATTGAGCAGGGCCTCGTCTACGGCCTCGATAAACCTCTCAAGGCTGACTGGCTCGCCCTCACTGCTCAGTTCTACCCACAAGGCGCCCTCTTCAAAGACGGTGCTATCCCACGCGCCCCTGAACAGGTACTGGGCCAGCAGTTGTAGTGCGTGGTCATTCCACAGGCGGTAGGTTTTGTAGTTTTCCTCATACTCATCACACACACGACCGACGATGTCCTGGAATGTC
This sequence comes from Pseudomonas sp. 43(2021), assembly GCF_017490805.1. Taxonomy (NCBI): domain Bacteria; kingdom Pseudomonadati; phylum Pseudomonadota; class Gammaproteobacteria; order Pseudomonadales; family Pseudomonadaceae; genus Pseudomonas; species Pseudomonas sp. 43(2021). The sequence continues at coordinate 10,855 of NZ_JAFGYJ010000029.1, read as the reverse complement.
AGCCCCAGCTTGCCGGTGTCGCATCGCAGGCGGAAGCTATCCTCTTCTTGCGCAAACCCGACTTCGTTCTTCACGGGATAAGAGGTGCACAGCTTCAGCGCCACTGCATACGAACTACCGATCAGGCGATCATCATTTCGCCCCATGGCGGCAACGTTTCGCACGATGAGCTTGGCGAGGTAGTCGAGCAGTTCCTTGAAGACATAGTCCCGCTTTTTCCTGGCCCAGGCCTCATCGTAAACAGGCTGGCGACCGTCATACACCACGTTGCCTGGAATGCCAGGCTCAAGCAACCGCTCGAAGCGAACCAGCGGCAAGTCAAGGCCGTAGGCGTCCTCGAAATTGCGCAGCCCTTGTTTGATGCTCTCGATCAGTTGGTCGCGTTCGGCGATCTGATACTCGTCCAGGCCATGATCGGCGCCATGTTTCATTCCATTGCCTCGGTTGTCGAAGGGGCCAGAGTTGGTCGTGCGGCAAAATACTATCACTGAGCCGACCGCGGCAGGATAGCCCTTCAGCGTTGGCAATGCTGCTATCGCAGCCCTTACGTACGCTTGCCGAGGCTGGCATAAATTGGCAATCTGCGTCGCAATATCAAAAAGACATCATGCAGTGCTCCAGGCCCTGTGCATGGACGCTTCGATAAAAGGGATTTCCCATGCCGCACGCTGTAAAAACGATCACCCAGGCGCTGGACGAAGCACGCGCCTTGATGGCCGATTGGGTCGTACCAGAAGGGGCCAGTGACGCTGATACATTGGGTGAGCTCGTCGGGGTGCTGGATAACCGTACCCTGAACAATGCAATGCGCACGCTGTCCGCGCCGTTCCACCAGGGCATCAACCGCAGGCTTCTGGCCCCGCGCTATAAAGTCGCCTTCGACCTGCTGCACAAATACGGGGTGATGGTTGACCCAAGCTCGCTCAGCGATGAAGTCATCGAGCGCCTCTATCCGCGGGTCAACTACCCGCGCTTCAGCTACGGGCAGACCTTGCGTGAATGGAGCGACGCGGTGCTGGGGGAGGGCGAGCAGGTGCAGTTCTTCCTGCCGCAGGCTCCGCGGCGCAATACGCACCTGGCTACCGTGCAGTTCCTCAGTGATGACATTCGCGAGCTGACCGATGCGTTGGTCAAAGCCGCCTGCCCGGCTGATGAGGCAGAGGTGGAAGCCGTTGTCGAAGACAGTGCCTATGAGCCGGAAGTGCGAACGGCAACACCTTCGGATTTCGCCGCCGAGGCACAGGACATTACATCGGGTGCGCGGCGTGGCATCAACACCCTTATTGCTTTGGCTGAGGAAGCCGAGGAACGCTGGTCGCCCGCCATGCGTGAATGCATTGCTGCAGTCAGGAGGGATCACGAGCGGGATGATGAGGCCGACACGCTGGAGGTGATGGTCGAGTTGGTCGACCGCCTCGACAGGCTGGCACGCGAAGCCCGCAGGCTTTTGCAGGAGCGCGGCACAGCCGCAGGGTGATAGCTCATCGTCGTGGAATGTCGTAACGGTGAGCCCGGCAAACCGGTAAATATTTGCACAGTGATACCGACAGCTTGGTTGAACAGATTTAGAGGAATGTTTGATGGAAAGCGAGATTGACATCAACGGGGACACCGAGCTTTTGCAGTTGCTCAGTGACGCCGATCCCGCCGATGTGTCCGTTCTGGTCGACTTCTTGACCGACTCCGGCAAGGGGCGGTTGTCGATGGCAAGTGAAGTCCGAGCAGCACTTGAGTCGGCGAAAAGAAAGAGCAAGTTTTCCCGAGGCGTGCTGTTGCTACTGATTCGTGAGCTTCAGCACTATGGCGGGAACAGCATCGTCAACCTGTTTCGCCGCAATGGGGTTCCTTATGCCGAGATCGTTGCCGATGTGCTTAGCCATGTGGGCGGAACGAGCAGCAAGGACGAGCCGGCGGCGAGCCTGGAACTCAAGGTGCTGGAGAAATTGCTCTCTCAGGCCTGGGAGAAGATGTCGCCGCAAGAACAGGCCGATTTCTCCAAGGGCTTCCAGAACGACACAGGTGTGCTGGGCATATCGTACGCCGCGATTCAGGCAGCCATACGGCGCGGCGGGCCTGCCGCCGTACAGGCCGCGCTTCTGGCAAACAATGCGTTCGCCCGGTTGGCAATGGGCGGGGCTTTGGCCGCTGGTGCCAACATCATCGCGGGGCGTGCAGCCGGGTTGGCATTTGGCCCTGTGGGGGTGGCGCTGACGGGTATTGCAGGGGCTCACACACTGGCGAGCCAGGCCTACCGGGTAACGGTGCCGTGCGTGGTGCAGATTGCCTACATTCGGCAGAAGAATGCACAGGTCACTTGCCCCGCTTGCCATGCGGGTAGTGTCCGGGGCACTAAATTCTGCAGCGAATGCGGCACAGCCTTGGTGCAATGACCGATCCAAACTGAACTGGAGCCCGTGATGGAAAACAACCTCCCAATGCAAAGCGCTCCCACTAGCGAGCCAGCGACCTGGTTGATAGGGCGATCTGCCGAGCAGCCCCTGATGAGTGTCAATCTTGTCACGGAACAACTTGTTCCCGCCGGCGCCGAAAAGGTGGATGCCAGCAAGTTGGGCATCGACCGATTGGCTCCATTGCTGCAAACACTGCCCAATCTGGTCGTCGCTCAGGACGTTGCCCAGTCTCGTTACATGCAAGTGGTCATCGATGGCCCGCTCGCCGCCGCAGCGAATGGGGAGGGCTTCCGGGCCTTCTCGATTCAGGGTGGAAGGATTCGTGAGCATGCGACTTTGTTCGAGCCTGAACGGCTCCAGCAATTGGTCAGCTCTGCTGCGATGTTCCAGATCGCCTCTGCAGTCGTTGCACAAAAGCATCTGGCAGATATCAGTGCCAAGCTCAGCGAGATACAGGCAGGGGTGGAAGGCATTGCCACGTTCCTGGTCGAGGAGCGCAAATCCAAGGTTAAAGGGGCCCTAAAGTACCTTCGACAAGTCACCCCTCTGGTCCTGGCAGGTGAATTGAACCCTGCAATCAGGCAGAAGCTGGAGGACATCGAACTGGATTTGGAGGTGATTAATGACCACGTGGAGGATGAGCTGACCAAGTTGGCCCAGAAGGCCGTGGAACATAAGGCACCAGGCCTGTTCGAGACGACGGCTGGATTGACGGCTGCCTTGAAAAAGATGCAGAGCGAATCCGATGCGCGAGCAGAGGAATGGAAGCTGTGTATGGGAACTCGTCTCGTTGCCTGCCGGCTGTTGAGTTCATTCCCTGGCGAAGCTGCTGTGGTCAAGCACCGTCAGGCGACGCTGGAAAAGGTTGCGGCTGACTTCCTGGGGGAGCGTGGGCAATTGTCCAATTTCAAGCGTGCTGTCCAGGCTCGGGTCAAAGGCCTTACCTCCTACCTGGACTCCCAATCCACAATCCAGGCAAACCGCTTGTCGTTGAGAGAGTGGGAGGAGGATGCGCTGCCATTGTTCATGGCAAGTACGAAAAGCGATATCGGGCAGATGCAGCAATTGCTGGTTGAGCAGCAGTCGCCCGTCGTATTGACGATCGAGATGCGGGGTAATGACGTGGTTGGGGCCTATCAGTCCCCGGCCGCATAAGCCACAACAGTGCGTTCGAAGTTATCGAACGAAAGCCTTGCTGAAGATTGAAAAGGGTGGTGGCAAATGGCTATTTATCATAGTAATCTCGCCATCACTTTGACGTCAAAACGCCATGGGTTTCAAGGATGATCAAGCATTGGATGCGCCAGCGAGGCACTTTGGTAAGCGTGGCTGCGAACACCGCAAGGTCCAGCTTCAAGCACGCCACCTCAGCCATGCGTGCCTGCGACGTCGCCCGCAGTTTGCTCTCGGGCACCTTTCACGTTTCGTTCCCCATCGCATTTTCATCTGAGCACGGCTCCAGTCGGTAAAACGGTCTTCCCCCGCGCTCCATGTCTCTCAGGCTAAATCCATGCACGATAACGCCCCCGGCCAGATTCCGGTGCCACCACGCGCGGCCGATCCATCTTGCAACGCCCCTGCTTTCACCCTGAGGCCCACACGTTTCAGCTTGAAAGATGACCTGGTGCTGTCGGCCAAGACACGGCTACAGCTGGACGAATGTCTGGCGCGCCTGCGCTTTCATCGCACCATCTACCAGGATTGGGGCTTCGCCGCAGTCGACCCGATGGGCATGACTGCCATCCTCAACTTCTATGGCCCACCGGGTACAGGAAAAACCCTGTGCGCTGAAGCGTTGGCGGGTCAGCTTGGGTTACCGTTCATGGCGCTGGGCATTGCCGAACTGGAAAGCAAGTTCATGGGCGATACCGCACGCAATATCCAGGCTGCGTTCGCCCAGGCGACCGAGACCGGCGCCCTGTTGTTTTTCGATGAGGCCGATACCTTGCTCGGCAAGCGTTTGTCTTCGGTTACCCAGGGTGTCGATAACGAGGTCAATGCGATGCGCTCGACGCTGTTGATCGAGCTTGAGCGCTATGAAGGGATTGTTGTTTTCGCCACCAACTTTGCTGGCAATTACGATGAGGCATTTCGCAGCCGAATCGGCTATCACATCGAATTCAACCTTCCAGACCTGGCCGCCCGCGAGCAGTTGTGGTCGCGCTTTCTGGTCGAGCAGATCCCCTTGGGTTCACCCCGCGATTTGCTGTTGAGCGAAGCGGCCATGCAATCCGAGGGGCTGTCCGGACGAGAGATCCGCACCTGCATGCGCCTGGCGTTACCCAAGGTCCTGCTGGCTGCTGAGCAGGAAGGCGGTCCGGCGCAATTGCAGATGGCCCATATTCAGCAGGCCATCGACGAAGTGCAGACCGCCCAACGGCAGGTCGCCATCCCGAATACCCACGCTACCAAGGATGCCAAGCGGGCCAAGGCCCTGCTGGGTATCGACTGACGACATCACGAGGATTGAACAATGGGCTTTTTTTCGGATTGCTGGAGCGCCATCAAGAGCGTTGGTTCAGCGGCGGTAGAGGTGGTGCGCACAACGTTCGACAACGTTCGTGAAAAGGCCAGGGACGCCCTGGACTGGATGGCAACCAAGGCAGAGTCCTTTGTTGGCAAGGTCAAGGAGGTATGGAGCAAGGTCAAGCCCTTCATCGCTAATGTGGTCAGGCCAGCGCTGAAAATTGCTGCCGAATGGGCGACCGTTGCACTGCCGACCTTCCCTTGGGTGGCGACTGCCATACGGGCCTTCGACAAGGCCCTTGAAGCGTTGCTGAACTGGGAAAAGAGCGCGCTGGCCAAGCAGGTAAAAGCTGCTGTCGAGTGGGCCATTGCCAAAGCGAAAATGCTGCGCGATATCTTCTTGAACGACAAGGAAATGGAGCAGGCTGCGGCTCACGAGGAAGTGTTGCGCGAAGCCCGTGAGGACGTGCGCGGCGAAGCTGGCCGTGCCCTCGACCTGGCAACCCTGATTACCCAGTATGCCCAGTTGAGCACGCGTATCCAGCAAGTGCTGGAAAACAACAACATCAGCGATTTCGACCATTACCTGCGCCTGCGCGCTTCGCAAAAGTTGCTCAAGGATACCGAGCAGCGCCTGATTCATGCGCAGGACCTGGAGGCGATCAACCGTGACGATCTGTTCCTGGTAGAGATTGGCGCAGAGTTGCTCAAGGCCAACCCCCTGGTCAGCGATGACCAGGCGGTGCGCCTTGATGAAGTGATCCATGCACGTTTCGGCAAAAAGCTGATTCCGTTCGTCTTCGAAGAGCTGATCATGGCTTGGGGTTGCAACCTCGAACAGCAGGAGAAGGACTGGAAAACGCTCAGTGAGTCGGTGGCCAGGCTCCAGGTTCAAGAGCGCCAGTTGAAGATCAGCCAGAACCTCGGTGAACCCTCTGCCGAAGACAAGGCGACCTTGGCAGAAATTCAAGCTCGCCTGCCTGCCCTCAAGGCACAGATGGATCAGCTGCGCAAGCGCAACCAGGAAATGCGCAACTACGTCTATGCCGCCGAGGGCTTCCTGCAGGTGCTGGAAAAGCAGCCTGAAGACTTTGCCGATGACGCTTACCTGCTCAGTGACAGCCAGGAGGTCGGCATGATCATCATCGACTGCGCTCAACATGGCAAACGCTGGGAAGAACTGACCGAAGATGAGCAGAGCCTGATCATCGACTTCGCCAACATCTTCGAAGAAGCCAGCCGTGAGCGTGCTGGCCGCCTGGTCGAGGTGGCAGCGTGAGTTTTCAGGAGATCCTTACTTTCCTGCTGCCTTCGACGGACCCGCTACAGCTGTTGTTCGCCGGGCTGATCGGCGTACTTTCGCTGGTGACAGTGGTCGCCTTGCAGCTTGGCGCACGGGAGCGGACCTGGGAGCGCAAGTGGAATGGCGGCGGCCAGAATGACCTGGACGTCGAGCACGGCTCGCTGAATGAAATCAGTGCTGCTGTGGCCAGCCCTGGTGAAAAAATGGCCGAGTTCATGCCCGGGATCTTGTTGATCCTGGGGTTGCTGGGTACCTTCCTGGGCCTGGGTATCGCTTTGAACAAGGCGTCGACGATTCTGGTCGAAGCCAACGCCGGGGGTGGCATGGATAACGCCATGGCCAACCTCATGGGCATGATGGAGGGCCTTGGCACCAAATTCAAAACGTCCACCTGGGGCATTCTCGCCTTCTTGCTACTCAAAGCCTATGCGGCCAGCAACGGCTATGAAGAGCGGCGTCTTCGCTGGTGTGTCGGGCAGATGAAGCGTGCCTTCGACAGCAGCCGTCTGCAACGTCAGGAAGAGCGCCAACATGTACAGACGAGGCTGTTTGAGACATTGACTCGTTTTGATGTCAATCTTGCCAGCCAGAACGAGAGCCAGCGGCAGTTGCTGGAGTTGCAGGTACGTCTGCTCAAACTGCATGCCGCAACGACCCAGCAGGCGCTTACGGACAATCGTGCCAGCATCGATGCCTTGCTTGTGCCACTGCAAGCGTCGCTGCACGAACAGCAAACCGGTAACAAGACCCTGCAAGGGCTGTTACAAGAGCAGCAGGCAGCCAACCACAACGTGCTGAAACTGCAAGAGGATCAGTTGTCTGGACACCAGGTTCTGCAGACCCTGGTACAGGAAACCCAGGCAGGTAACCAGATCCGGGATGATGTCCTGCAGGCGCAGCAAGCTGGCAATCAAACACTGCAGGGGCTACTCCAGGAGCAACAGGCAGCCAACCACAATCTGCAGAAGCTGCAAAAGGACCAGTTGGCAGGCAACGAGGTTCTGCAAAACACCGTGCAGGTACAGCAAGTAAACAGCGACTTGCTGAAAACTGCCCTCCCTGTGTTGAGTACCTTGAACAGCACCAGCGAACTGGCGCTGACTACGTTGAGCGGCATCGATACCCGATTGCAACAGCATGGTGAGCAGAATCAGCAGCAGCTTGAAGACGGTCGGGCCACCCGCCAGGCGATGGAACACTTGATTGACAGCAACAGCCGCAACCTCGCTGCGATTTCTGGTGCAGCTGAACAGATGGCCAGTGCCGCCAGCATCATCGGTGCTTCGGCAGGTGACCTGCAGCAAGCCATTGGTGATTTCAAGGAGGGTGTGGCTGGCGTGCTTGGTCACCTCAAGCAAGACCTCGGCGAGACCATTGGCCTGATGGGTAGCAGCTTCACCAACAACATGACACAGATGTCTGCCAGCCTGTCCGAAGCCACACTGGGAATCTCCGCCGCGGTCAACAGCCTGTCGAACAACGTAGGCCAGACCATGGAGGGCATGAAGAAGTCTAACGAGGAGTCGCTGAACCTGCAGCGTAATGCTCATGCCAGCTTCCAGGGCTCCAGTGAAACCTTGCAAGTCAATGTGGAGGGCATGACTCACCTGGTGGGCGACCTGCGTGAGAAAATCCTCTCTGGCCTCAAGGCTGTTTCCGATAGCGGCCGACGAATGGTGGCCCTTGACAGTCGTTACGAATCGATCACGCAGCAGGCCGAATTCGCCGCCAGCGAAATCAAGGAGTTGGTCGCGCAGCTCATGACGATGCAGCACAGCAGTCCGTTGCAACCGGCCATGGATGCATTGACTGCGCGTGTCGACATGATCGGCCGCAATCTGCAAGCGATCGATCAGCGTCTGGATGAGCTGAGCAGTCTGGCCCAACACAGTCAGCAGCGCAGCACCGGCAGTGAAATTACCCAGTCGCTCAGGAAGATCATTGACCAGCTTCATGCCCTCGACCGCCCGCAACCCGTTGCGGCACTGAACGAGGTGGTCGAGTGAAGGTAACCGGCGATGAAAGATAAACCGAATGAATGGGTTTCCATTGCCGACCTGATGGCTGGGGTCATGGCCGTGGTCATGTTGTTGCTGGTGATGGCGGTGTTGCAGAAGAGCTATTCGGACCTCAAGTATCAACAGGAACAGGCTCAGAGCAGTGCCAGCCAGCGGCAGAAAGTCGAGCAGTTGCTCGGCGCGCTGCAGGACTCGCTCAATAGTACTGCCGGTGCCAGCCTGGTGGCCCTTGACCTGGGCGCACAGAAACTGACACTGCGTGACGGGGTGTTCGGTCGCGGCAGTGCATGCATCACCGAGCAGTCCCGCGAAGCCTTCCAGAGCATCGAGGCGGCGGTAACGCAGTTTCTGGCACAGTTTCGGGGTGCGCAGGTGTACATTGAAGGCCACACCGACAACTTGCCAGTGCTGCGACCGGTGACAAACTTCGAAGCCAATTGCACGGTCTACGACGACAATTTCACGCTTTCTGCTGCCCGTGCTCGTGAAGCGCGCAAACTAATCGTCGGTAATCTTGATCCTGTTACTGCAAGACGTGTGGTAGTGGCAGGTTATGGCGACTCACAGCCCATCCCGGGCATAGCGCCGGAGGATGCACAGCAGCGCCGTATCGAAGTCCGCTGGATTACCCCGGAAGAGCCAAAGCCCGGGCCCAATCTGGCGAAATGAAGAAAGCCGGGGTGGCGATGCGAATCGCCAGCCCAGAGCCCTAATGCCAGCCAGCTGAACAGATTTGGGCCGCTTTGCGACCCTTCGCGGCGGTTCGGTGCCCCGACTTGCCCGCTCCCACAGGTACTGCACATCACATCAAATCGGTGCGATCGAAGTGGGAGCAGGCACGTCGAGCGCAGAGTCCGCTGCCGAGCGCTCGCGATTCGCCACCCCAAACGGCACGTGCACCATCGGCAAATCCCCCGCCGGCGACTGCAAATGGCTGCGCTGGTCATCAAAGAACACATGCGGCTTCAGGATCGACAACACCCTGGGCTTTTCCATCCCGCCCAGAAAGAAGCACTCGTCCGGCGATACGCCCCAGTCCTTCAACGTCGTCACCACCCGCTCATGCGAAGGCGCATTGCGCGCTGTCACGATCGCAATCCGCAGAATCCGTTTGTACGCCGGGTCCTCGGCCAACTTGCGGTCCTCGAGCATGCGAATCAGCGAAAGCTTGCGGTACAGGTCCGCCAACGGCCCCGGCGAATGCGGGATGCCCTTGCGCGCCCGCTCGTGCTCCTGAAACTCGTCCAGGTTGTCGTCGCGCTTGTACACGCGCTCGGCCTCGTCATCGGCAATCACCCCGTCAAAGTCGAAGGCCACCCGCAGTTCGGTGTCGATCTCGTCATCGTAGATGCGTGTCGGCAGTACCCGCCCGGCCGGGTAGTCGGCGTCGATGGCTTTCTGCACATCCTCCTCGTTGGCGCTGAGGAACAGCGAGGCATTGAACGCCGGGATGTACTCGTAGGGCGAGCGGCCCGACATGAACGCCGCGCGGGTGATGTCCAGCTGGTAGTGGCTGATCGAGCGAAACACCCGCAGGCCGGTTTCCGGCGAATTGCGCGACAGCAGCACCACCTCCACCGGCAACTGCTCGGGGAAGGCCTGGTTGATGCTCAGGAAGCGGCGAATGAACGGGAACGCCACGCCCTTGGGGAACGGTTCGTCCAGGTTCTGCTGCTGATGCTGGCGGTAAGCCTCGACGCCCTGGGTCTGGTAGATGTCGTCCGAGACGGTGAGGTCGAACAGCGCACTCGAAGCAACGCCAATGACCAGTTTCTGTTCGATGGGGTAGGGCATGAAACAACTCCTGAGCGTGAGCTGAAGGCAAGTGTACCGCGCGCTTCGCGGCGCTGTCGGCGTCAGATCAGGATGTAGTCGTTACGCACCACCACCGGCTCGTGTGCGCCTTCGACCAGGTGCACGAACTGGCCGGCCACCTGGTCGATCGCCAGGCAATCGTCGACATCCAGCAAGGCATCGGTATGCGGCTTCAGCCAGTCCGCCTGCATGCGTTGCTTGCCCAGGGCCTTGGCCTCGGCCTTGTTGTGGGCGGTGACCAGCAGGTAGCGGTGGGCCTCGCCGAATACCTCGCGTTCGTAGCCACCGAGGTTGATGAAGTACAGGCGCAGCGCACCGGGGGCAGGGGGCTGCTGGCGCAGTTCGATGCGTTGGCCGTCGATACCGTGCACTTCCAGCCACGAATCGATATGCAAACCTCGCGGGCTGCCGAACCAGGCCTGGCGCAATTGCGGGTAGGCCTGTTCGAAGGTGTCGGCCTGGGCGAACACCACATCGTGGACTTCGATCTTGGCGCCGGGGTGGCGGCCTCCGAGCATGACGACGTAAAGCATGGGCGGTCCTTTGCATGGCTGATGTAAAAGTGCGTCATTGTACTGCCTGATTCGCGGATGCCGCTTTCATGGAACTGCACATGACTCATTGAATTGGCAGGGACCCTGTGGGAGCGGCTTTAGCCGCGAACACCGGCGCAGCCGGTGCCATGCACCGCGTTGGCTTCTTCGCGGCTAAAGCCGCTTGTGTCTTGAGAGGGGATTAGAATCTGGAGTGAGAGCGGTGAATGGCAAGCTGAATGCCAGAGGTGCCTTGAGCACGTGTGGGAGCACAAGCTGCCATTCACCGTTCCACTTTGGCGAGAGCCC
>NZ_JAFGYJ010000291.1:0-510 GCF_017490805.1 Pseudomonas sp. 43(2021) | reverse complement strand
GCGCATCGAGCATGCTCGGCACGACGAGCCAGTGCGGCACGTTGAACGCGATGCGGCGCGTGAAGCGCATGTCCGCGAGCATCGTGTCGATCAGGCTGCTGTCGACGGGATTGATCGATACGTTGAGAAAATCGAGCGCCGCGAAGCGCTCGAGCGTGAGCGGCCTGTTCGCATCCGGATGGCGCCGGCTCAGCACGCAGACGAGCCGATCCTGAAACAGCACTTGCGCCGAAATCGCGTCCGGATGATCGAGCCCCGCACAGACCGCCATGTCGAGCCGGCCGGAATCGAGCGCCTCGACGGTCTTGTCCGCGTTCAGGTGCATCACGTTCATCCGGATATGCGGCGCCGTACCCCGAATATTGCGCAAGAGCGGCGGCAGCAGCAGCAATTCGGTCAGCTCCGACATTCTGAGCGTAAAACGGCGATCGGACGTAAATGAATCGAACTGATTTTCCGGAACAAATAATTCCTCTATTTGTTGCAAAATCTGACGCCCCGGGCGAAGGT
>NZ_JAFGYJ010000290.1:0-510 GCF_017490805.1 Pseudomonas sp. 43(2021) | reverse complement strand
GCGATCGCCCTCGCCTCCTTCGCGTCGGCGGTGTGCATGAATGCACCGAGCATGATGTTTTCGCAGACACTCAAATCAGCGAATGGCTGCACGATCTGAAAGGTCCGGCCAATGCCTGCCCTGGCGAACTCGGCCGGGCTGCTCGGGGTGACCCAGTCGCCATTGAGCAAGCGCACTTTCACTAGGCCTTTGGACGGCAGAAGAAACCCGGAGAGCTGGTTGAACACCGTGGTTTTGCCGGCGCCGTTCGGGCCGATCACACCCACGATTTCGCCTTCGGCCAAGCTCAGCGAAACATCGTTGGTGGCGTGCAGTCCGCCAAAGAACTTGTGCAGGTTTTCTGCGACCAGAACCGGCTCACCGTGCGTGGCCGAGTGAGCTCGCGCCAAGGACGGCCCGATCGGTGCTTCTGCATTTGCCATCGAACGACGGCCGCCGGGCAATGAGTCGATCCAGGCAAATATCCGAGCCCCAAAACGCCCCACCACGCCTTGCGGAATAGTCAGCACC
>NZ_JAFGYJ010000289.1:0-510 GCF_017490805.1 Pseudomonas sp. 43(2021) | reverse complement strand
CCCCGAGGAAAATTGCCCCCAGCGGGCGCATCAGAAAGCCGGCGCCGAAGGTCGCCAGCGACAGCATCAGCGAAGCGAAGGCGCTGTCGGTGGGGAAGAAGGTTTTGGCGATGGCCGTGGCATAGAAGCCGTAGACCATGAAGTCGAACATTTCGAGGAAGTTGCCGCTGACAACGCGAAAGATCGCTTTGCCTTTGCCCGTGGTGGAGGACATGGGAGGTACTCACTGTTCAATTTTGTATAAAGGCGTTGCAGCCATGGGGAAGCGAGCGGGCGCTTGTAGTTCATAATGGCCGCCGTGGTTTTGCGGGGAGATGAAGAATTGTTAACTGGACGCTGGTGGGGGCTTGTGGTGTTGGCGGTGGCAATCGGCGGCTGCGGCACCGGCGATTCCCTGGAACAGGTTGGCGGTTCGACCATGGGCAGCACCTGGTCGGTCAAGTACGTGCGCCACGCCGGGGTCGCCGATCCTGCGCGGGTGCGCGGCGAAGTGCAGGCCATCCTCGGTGA
>NZ_JAFGYJ010000288.1:0-510 GCF_017490805.1 Pseudomonas sp. 43(2021) | reverse complement strand
CTCCCGAGGCGTGCCGCAGCGCTGGTGCAGCCAGTTGGCGTCGAGGTGGCTGGCGACGAAATCAGTGATGATCTCCGCGCGCTCGCGGTCATCGATCGGGATTTCCTTGTTCAGGCCATTGAGCAGATTGGCGGTGTCGTACGAGCCGGTGCTCACCGACAACACCGGCAAACCGGCCTGCAACGCGCCCCGGCACAGGTCCATGATGCGCGGGTCGGGCAGGGTGTCGCTGGTCAGCAGCAGGCCGGCCAGCGGCACGCCGTTGATCGCGGCGAGGCTGACGGCGAGGATGATGTCGTCGCGATCACCCGGCGTCACCACCAGCACGCCGGGCTTGAGCAGCTCGACGGTGTTGCGCATGGTTCGTGCGCAAATGATGATTTTGCTCATGCGCCGGGTTTCGTAGTCGCCGGCATTGAGCACTTGCGCGCCCATCAGGTCGGCGACGTCGCGGGTGCGCGGCGCATTGAGTTCCGGCTGAAACGGGATGCAGCCAAGCAAGCGGAAATC
>NZ_JAFGYJ010000287.1:0-511 GCF_017490805.1 Pseudomonas sp. 43(2021) | reverse complement strand
ATCATGCACGGCTTCGGCTGTGAATTGCTCGCCTACGATCCGTATCCCAACCCCGAGGTGCTGGCGTTGGGCGCACGTTATCTGAGCCTGCCGGAATTGCTCGCGCAGTCGCGGATCATCAGTCTGCATTGCCCGCTCAACGAACAGAGCAAGCACCTGATCAATCGCGACTCACTGGCGCACATGCAGGCCGGGGCGATGCTGATCAACACCGGGCGTGGCGGGCTGGTGGACACGCCAGCGCTGATCGACGCGCTCAAGGACGGCCAACTCGGTTATCTGGGGCTGGATGTTTACGAGGAAGAGGCGCAGCTGTTTTTCGAGGATCGCTCCGACCTGCCGTTGCAGGACGATGTGTTGGCGCGTCTGCTGACGTTTCCCAACGTGATCATCACCGCGCATCAGGCGTTTCTGACCCGCGAGGCGCTGGGCGCGATTGCCGCGACCACCCTGCACAACATCGCGACCTGGGCGGCAGGTGCGCCGCAGAACCAGGTCGAGGGTTGAACGG
>NZ_JAFGYJ010000286.1:0-511 GCF_017490805.1 Pseudomonas sp. 43(2021) | reverse complement strand
CCTTTACAGCGGTGAATTGAAACCGATCGACTGGATCGACTCGCTCGCCAGAACAGGTTATTTGCAGGTCGTCACCGGCAGTGACCTGTGGGGCCTGCCCCGGCAAGTATCGCGCTGGGTGCCGTTCTCCGCCGATCTGCAGATCGTGACGGATTACAGCAAAGCCGCTACTGCGGCGGTGTGCAGCCCGTTATTTCTTCAGGCAGATGCGGCCGCTCGATATGTCCATGAGCTGGCGGTTAGCCGCGATATGCAGACTTTCGGTGTCATCCTGCGCTCGGCCGGCGGTGTGTTTCTTGCCAGTCTGCCGCTGACTGCACAACGATCTGCGCTGGCGCTGGATCGGATCTTCGAGCACGGGCGACTGCCATCAGGCTTTCTGCTGGATTCGATTTATCTGCGCGCCGTCCTGCCGCCGCTTGGCGCACGATCCACGGATATCCGGCATGTGCTGATCATGCCCAGCGAAGTCCAGCAGGCGTGTCGACGGGCCAGTACGCCACAGGGTTAC
>NZ_JAFGYJ010000285.1:0-511 GCF_017490805.1 Pseudomonas sp. 43(2021) | reverse complement strand
ACGTAAAATTGACCAGCGTCTGCAATCTCTGCAAACGCGCCTGTTTGAGTTTGACGTCGTAATAAGGATTGAGATTGTCGATACCCACAACCTCTAGCCCTTCGCGACATAAACGCATGACCGTGTGATAACCGATAAAACCTGCGGCACCCGTTACCAGAACACTCATGATTGCCTCGGCTCACCGGTTTGACTTCAAGAAATATGCAGCACGAACATTTACCCGCGAACGACCGTAACTATTCATAGACGACCTTAGTTACTCGGGCCAGCAGCATCCGAAGCGATGCATCTAAAATCAAAACTTCTTACGAACCGAAACATGTAAGATTGAAAATAATTTGCTATCACGCGCACCATCTAACCTCCGCGACTTCAACAACTTCGAAAAGTTTAAAAAACCCGACGAATAAATTTCACCTTTACCAATCAATAACCTACGTGAGATGGCCATCATCAGCGGATGAAAGGTAATGTTTTTGACTGTTAGCAATTGACAGCTTGCAAAGAC
>NZ_JAFGYJ010000284.1:0-511 GCF_017490805.1 Pseudomonas sp. 43(2021) | reverse complement strand
CTGCTGTTCAGCGCTGACGGCAAACACGCTTGGCTGACCATGGAGATGAGTGCACAGGTCGCGGTGTTCGACTACAAGGACGGCGTACTGACCCAGACGCAACTGGTCGATCTCGCGGCGGGCCAGCCAACCTCGGACAAGGCCGGCGCGGCGCTGCATGCCTCGGCTGACGGCAAGTTTCTCTACGTGAGCAATCGCGGCACGGCCAATCAGCTCGTAGTGTTCAGCATTGATCCTGCGACCGGTCAGCTCAAAGAGCTGCAAAAGCGCTCGGTCGAAGGTGATCACCCGCGCGAATTTGCCCTCGATCCGAGCGGTAAATTCGTCTTGATTGCCAACCAGAAGAGCAACCAGATTGTCGTCGTCGAGCGCGATGCCAAGAGCGGTCTGCTGGGCAAAACCGTGCAAAAACTGCCGATGGACGCGCCAAGCGATCTGAAATTCCTGGTGCGACAATAAGCCACAGGCCCCGGTCTGCGGGGCCTGCATCGTTGTATTAATTGCACTGATA
>NZ_JAFGYJ010000283.1:0-512 GCF_017490805.1 Pseudomonas sp. 43(2021) | reverse complement strand
ATCTTGAAATGTCCACAATGATACGCCCGGCCCTGACCCTGTTGGCGCTGATGACCCTGATCACCGGCGTCGCCTATCCACTCGCGGTTACCGGCATCGCCCAAGTCGCTTTCCCGGCTCAGGCCAATGGCAGCCTGATCCACGACGCTGACGGCAAAGTCCGAGGCTCGGCGCTGATTGCTCAGGATTTCAGCGGCGACAACTGGTTCCACCCACGCCCGTCCGCCGGGGCTTATGCCACGGTCGCCAGTGGCGCGAGTAACCTTGCACCGAGCAATCCGGCCCTCGCGACCCGCGTAATCGAAGACGCGCAAAAACAACAAGTCGCTGGGCCGGTGCCATTGGCTTTGCTGACCACCTCCGCAAGCGGCCTCGATCCGCACTTGCCACCGGCGGCAATTGCCTATCAACTGGCGCGTGTCGCGGCGGCGCGCAACCTGCCGGTGTCGACCTTGCAGCAATTGCTCGATAAGCACATCGAACAGCCGCTGGTGGGTCCGCCGGTGGTGAAT
>NZ_JAFGYJ010000282.1:0-512 GCF_017490805.1 Pseudomonas sp. 43(2021) | reverse complement strand
GAACTCGTCGTTGCCGACGTCACGGACGCCGGTGCATGGGATGCGCTGCTGAGCGATTTTCAACCGGAAATCATCATACATCTGGCCGCCGAAACGGGCACGGGCCAATCGCTGACGGAAGCGAGTCGGCATGCGCTCGTCAACGTCGTCGGCACCACGCGGCTGACGGACGCGCTCGTCAAGCACGGCATCGTGGTCGAGCACATTCTGCTGACGAGCAGCCGCGCGGTCTATGGCGAAGGGGCATGGCAGAAGGACGATGGCACGATCGTTTATCCCGGCCAACGCGGGCGCGCCCAGCTCGAGGCTGCGCAATGGGACTTCCCGGGGATGACGATGCTGCCTTCGCGTGCGGACCGTACCGAGCCGCGGCCGACGAGCGTCTATGGTGCAACGAAGCTCGCGCAGGAACACGTACTGCGTGCATGGTCGCTCGCAACGAAAACGCCGCTGTCGATTTTGCGTCTGCAGAACGTTTATGGCCCGGGTCAATCGTTGACTAACTCCTATAC
>NZ_JAFGYJ010000028.1:0-71318 GCF_017490805.1 Pseudomonas sp. 43(2021) | reverse complement strand
GTGTAATTCCCGTGGGAGCGGTGTGGGCTTCTTCGCGGGCTTGCCCGCTCCCACGGGAATTACACAGGCCTCAGGGGCTGTGCAGTTGCTGTGGAAGCGGGCGACGCGGTGTGTGATCAGATGCGGAAGCTGCCCACCAGATGCTTCAGGCGGCCGGCCTGCTGCTCCAGGTCGGAGCAGGCGCGCAGGGTGGCCTGCAGGTTTTCCACGCCTTCCTGGTTGAGCATGTTGATCTCGTTGATATCCATGTTGATCGCCTCGACCACGGCGGTCTGCTCTTCGGTGGCGGTGGCCACCGACTGGTTCATGCCGTCGATCTCGCCGATACGTACGGTAACGCTGTCCAGCCGCTCACCGGCCTGGTTGGCGATCTGCATGCTGTCCTGGCTGTGGCGCTGGCTCTGGTCCATGGTTTCGACCGACTCGCGGGCGCCAACCTGCAGTTCTTCGATCATGGTCTGCACCTGCTGCGCTGACTCCTGGGTGCGGTGCGCCAGGTTGCGTACTTCATCGGCGACCACGGCAAAACCACGCCCGGCTTCACCGGCACGGGCCGCTTCGATGGCCGCGTTCAGCGCCAGCAGGTTGGTCTGCTGGGAAATGCTGGTGATCACTTCGAGGATCTGGCCGATGTTGACGGTCTTGCTGTTCAGCGTCTCGATGTGCGCACTGGAGGTGACGATCAGGTCGGACAGGCGGTTCATCGCCGCAATGTTGCGCTCCACCACCTGTTGCCCTTCCTCGGCCAGCAACCGCGCCGAGCTGGCGTGCTGCGAAGCCTGGGCGGCGTTGCCGGCAATTTCCTGGGCGGCGGCGCCCAGTTCGTTGATGGCGGCGGCTACGCTGTTGGTGCGGTTGGACTGCTCGTCGGAGTTGGTCATCGACGAGTTCGAGGCACTGATGACCCGCAGGGCCACTTCGTTGACCTGTTCGGTGGCCGAGGACACTTCGCGGATCGAGTTGTGGATACGCTCGACGAAACGGTTGAAGGCGCTGCCCAGGATGCCGAATTCGTCGTGGTTGTGGATGCGCAGGCGCTTGGTCAGGTCGCCTTCACCTTCGGCGATGTCTTCCATGGCGCGGGTCATGGTGTGCAGCGGCTGCATCAGCACGCGGATCAGCAGGCCGAGCAGGCCGATGATGATCACCACCGCTACCAGCGTGGCGATCACCGCCGAGGTGCGGAAGGTGCTGAGCATCGAGAAGGCCTTGTCCTTGTCCACCGACAGGCCGATGTACCAGTTGGCCGACGGCAGGCCGCTGATCGGAGTGAAGGTCAGCAGGCGGGCCTGGCCTTCGCTCTGCACTTCGGTCAGCTCACCGGTCAGTTTCGGCGTGTGCTGCGGGAACAGGTCCGACAGCGACTTCATCACCAGGTCTTTGTCCGGGTGCACCAGTATCTTGCCCTGGTCGTTGACCAGGAAGGCGTAGCCCATGCCGCCGAAGTTCAGCGAGTTGATGATCTGCACCAGGCCGTCCAGGGCCAGGTCGCCACCGACCACACCGACACCACTGGACACTTTGTCGATGATGCCGATGACCATCTTGTTGGTGGCCATGTCGATGTACGGCTCGGTCAGGATCGCACCGGCGGCGTTCATGCCGTCCTTGTACCAGGGGCGGGTGCGTGGGTCGTAGCCGTCGGGCATCTTCGTGTCCGGGCGCACGCTGAAGCCGCCGTCGACCTTGCCCACGTATACCGTGAGAAAGCTTGAGATCAGTGCATTCTGGCCCAACAGGGTTTCGGCGTTTGTCGGGTCCTGGGCAATGTTCTGTGCCAGGTTTTCCACCAGCTTGATACGGCCTTCGAACAGGTTGCGGATGTTGGTTGAAGTGGAGGCGCCCATTTCAGCCAGATAGTTTTCCAGGTCCTCGCGGATCGCATTACGCTGGAGGTAATCGTTGTAGAGCGTGAACAGGCTGAAGGCGAGTATCACGATCAGTGATGCGGCCAAAAGAATCTTGTGGCTGAAACGAAGGCTTTTGTTCATGGCGTAATCGGTTCCGCTAAGGTTTTATATCAGGCGTTTGCACCCGTGGAGTCACAATGCAGTGCAACATCCCGAAAAGTCCCTTTTCGGTTGTCCCTCTCTATTAAGGCGAATATCACCCACAGGTATCGGCCGAATTAAGGCAAAGCTTGAGCAGAGGATTAAAGAGATGTCGGAATTTTCGACCATCGTTGTAGGCGCTGGCCCGGATGGCCAGCCAGTTGGGCAAGCGATGAGGCTGGCCAACCGCCATGGCCTGGTGGCGGGTGCGACGGGTACTGGCAAGACCGTCACCCTGCAGCATCTGGCGGAAGCGTTCAGTGATGCGGGGGTGGCCGTGTTCGCCGCCGATGTCAAAGGCGACCTGTGCGGCCTGGGCGCTGCTGGTGCGCCGCAGGGCAAGGTAGCCGAGCGTATCGCCGGCATGCCCTGGCTAGGGCACAGGCCGCAGGCTTACCCGGTGAGCCTGTGGGACATTGCGGGCCAGTCCGGCCACCCGCTGCGCACCACCCTCAGTGAAATGGGGCCGCTGCTGCTGGGCAACTTGCTGGAGCTGACCGACAGTCAACAGGCGGCGCTGTATGCGGCGTTCAAGGTGGCCGACCGCGAAGGCCTGCTGCTGCTCGACCTCAAGGACCTCAAGGCGCTGCTCGCGCACCTGAAGGACAACCCGCAACTGCTGGGCGAAGACAGTGCGCTGATGACCACGGCCTCCACCCAGGCCCTGTTGCGCCGGCTGGCTACCCTGGAGCAGCAGGGCGCCGAGGCGCTGTTCGGTGAACCTGGCTTGCAGCTCGAGGACCTCTTGCGGCCAGACCCGGACGGCCGTGGGCGTATCCACCTGCTGGACGCGAGCCGGTTGGTGCACGAGGCGCCCAAGGTGTACGCGACCTTCCTGTTGTGGCTGCTGGCCGAGTTGTTCGAGCAGTTGCCCGAGCGCGGCGATGCCGACAAGCCGGTACTGGCGTTGTTCTTCGATGAAGCGCACTTGCTGTTCAACGATACGCCCAAGGCATTGCAGGATCGCCTGGAACAGGTGGTGCGGCTGATCCGCTCCAAGGGCGTGGGGGTGTACTTCGTCACCCAGTCGCCGGGGGACTTGCCGGATGCGGTGCTGGCCCAGTTGGGCTTGCGCATTCAGCATGGCTTGCGGGCATTTACCGCCAAAGAGCAGAAGTCGCTGCGGGCGGTGGCCGATGGCTTCCGCCCCAACCCAGCGTTCGACACCCTGGCGGTGCTGACCGAGCTGGGGATTGGCGAGGCGCTGGTGGGGACGCTGGAAGAGAAGGGCACGCCTGCGATGGTGCAACGGGTACTGATTGCACCACCGCAGTCGCGTATCGGGCCGTTGAGCGGGGCTGAGCGGAGTGCGCTGATTGCCGCTTCGCCGCTGGCGGGGCGTTATGACAAGCCGGTGGATCGTGAGTCGGCCTATGAGATGCTGACCCAGCGCAAGGGCGAACCGGTGGAGCCGGCGCCGCAACCCAAGGCGGATGAGGAGAGCTTTGCCGACAAGGCCGGTGAGTTCTTGCAGAGTGCGGCGGGGCAGGCGATCAAGTCGGCGGTGCGCCAGGCGGCCAACCAGTTGGGGCGCCAGTTGGTGCGGGGCTTGATGGGGTCGTTGCTGGGGGGCAAGAAAAGGTAGGTTGCCTGTAGCGGCCTCTTCGCGGGTAAACCCGCTCCCACAGGTTCTCCACAGATATCAAGAGCTGTGCATGAGCTGTGGGAGCGGGTTTGCCCGCGAAGGGGCCGCTACAGAAAAAAGGCGACCCGAAGGCCGCCTCTTTCAGAACCGTATCACTCAGCCAATGGCTTTGGACGCCAGCCAGAACAGGCCGGCCGCCAGGCCCATCGACGCAGGCAGGGTCAGTACCCAGGCCAGCAGGATGGTCTTCACGGTGCCGCCTTGCAGGCCGCTCTTGTTGGCAACCATGGTACCGGCCACGCCGGACGACAGCACGTGGGTGGTCGATACCGGCAGGGCGAAGATGTTGGCCATGCCGATGGCGCAAGCCGCGGTGATCTGCGCCGACATGCCCTGGGCATAGGTCATGCCCTGCTTGCCGATCTTCTCGCCAACGGTCAGTACCACGCGCTTCCAGCCGACCATGGTACCCAGGCCCAGGGCCAGGGCGACGGCCACGATCACCCAGAACGGGGCGTACTCGGTGGTGGCGGTCAGGTCTTTGCGCAGTTTTTCCAGGTCGGCCTTTTCACGGGCTTCCAGGCCCGGCAGCTTGCCGACCTTCTTCGCCGTGTCGTCCAGGCACAGCAGGTAGCGACGCACTTCGACACGCTTGTCGGCACTCAGGCTGTGGTAGTCGGTAACGCCTTGCAGCGAGGACTGCAGCGCGGCAATGGTCGGCTCGGTCTGCTGCGGGTTGCAGCTGAACTGCTCCGGCAGGTCGCTGGACTTGGCCTTGCCCAGTGCCAGGAACTCGCCCAGGGTGGCGGCGTTGCGCTGGTAGAACTGGCTCATGTGCAGGGTGGCGTCGCGGGTACGCTCGATCTGGTAGGTGGTGCTGTTCAGGTCGAGGACGAACTTGGCCGGGACGATACCGATCAGCACCAGCATGATCAGGCCGATGCCTTTCTGGCCGTCGTTGGAGCCGTGCACGAAGCTCACGCCCATGGCCGAAACCACCAGTACCAGGCGGTTCCAGAACGGCGGGTGCTTCTTGTCGTCGAGCTTGCGGCGCTGCTCGGGGGTCTTGTGCATCTTCGACAGCGGGCGCCACCACTTCAGGCCGATCAGCACCAGTGCTGCAACGGCGAAGCCGGCCATGGGCGAGACCACCAGCGACATGGCGATGTCGATCGCCTTCTGCCAGTTGACACCGTCGCCCAGCGGGATGTCGTTGATCAGGGCATTGGCCAGGCCGACACCGAGGATGGAGCCGATCAGCGTGTGCGAGCTGGAGGCGGGGATACCGAAGTACCAGGTGCCCAGGTTCCAGGTGATGGCCGCAGCCAGCAGCGAGAAGACCATGGCCAGGCCGTGTCCGGTGTTCACATTGATCAGCAGCTCTACCGGCAGCAGGTGCACGATGGCATAGGCCACCCCGACACCGCCGAGCAGAACGCCAAGGAAGTTGAACACGCCGGAGAAGAACACGGCGAGGTGCGGCGGCATGGCTTTGGTATAGATGACGGTAGCTACCGCATTGGCGGTGTCATGAAAGCCATTGATGAACTCGAAGGCGAGTACGAAGGTCAAGGCGAGCAGCAGGCTCACCAACACCCAGGCATCCAGTCCGCTGAATAATTCGATCATGAAGGTTGTCTGGCGGTCTTAGGGGGGCGGGATTATGCCAGAAAACGTTGGCAATCGATGCATCTGCGACAGACCGACGGCAATCTTCCTGACGTGAGCACGATGTGCATGTCAGGGCGTGCAGGCAGGGAAATGTCTGCGAAAAATCGCGAAATCTGGCTAAAACCGGCAAAATGATGGAGAAAAAGCCGCTTCCCTACTATTCAAACGCTCGTATGAAATTTGTGTGATTCCATTTCATCTTCGGCCTGACAGTAAAGATCGACCGCGCCCGGCTGGCCGGGCGGCGACGCGCTGGCGTGGTCCCGTGAGTCAGGGATTGTCGCTGCGCAGTTCCTTTTCCATACGTTCCAGTTCCTGGCTGAAGGCCTGGTCGCGCACGCTGGCACGCTTGCGCCAAGGTTTGCGTTCCGGGTCCGGTTGTGCGGCGTAAGTGGTGACTTCACCACCGTAAACATCCTTGTAACGCTCCGCCTGGCGCTCGAGTTCCGCGCGCAGTTCATCTTTCGTCACAGTAGTACCTGAATCAAGTTCGATGAGTGTTGTTGTGCGTTGTACCGCGTGCACATGCCTTGCTGGCCGCAACGGCTTGATACAGCGGAAGGTTCCGTTACCACGGCATCGTCGAGGCCTGCGCAATCGATTATAGCAACCGATATTGCGTCGAACATCGTTGTTTACCCAACCCTTACATCACCTGACGCAAGTAACGGGATGCGTCCGACAACAGTTTGGGCCTTTCGTGCAAGTTTGAAAGGCAAGACGGACAAAAGTTCGCTGCAATGCAGTAGCGGGTCCGTTGACCGGGAGGGTAATGAAAAACGGCCTCGCCAAAAGGCGAGGCCGTTGCCTGGGGACTTCTACGGTGGGTACCTGACCAGTCTCTCCAAAGAAGCCACAAGTGGCAGGAGAAAGGTATAAGTAAAAGTGTCAGCGGTCAATTGCGATTATCGGCCGTTTGTTCGATAATCGCACGAGTGGGCGTTTTTTTGAGGTGTGCGATGAGTGACGAAACCCTGGTCAACGATTCCGTCAATCCAGAGTCGGCCAATCCAGAGCAGGCACGATCTGCCTCGGCAGCCCTGGCACCGCCGATCGTGGCTTCCCCGGCCAAACGCATCCAGGCCTTTACCGGCGACCCGGACTTCATGACCTCCCTGGCGCGTGGCCTGGCTGTGATCCAGGCCTTCCAGGAACGCAAGCGCCACCTGACCATCGCCCAGATCAGCCACCGCACCGAAATCCCCCGGGCGGCGGTGCGCCGTTGCCTGCACACGCTGATCAAGCTGGGTTACGCCACCACCGACGGGCGCACCTATTCGCTGTTGCCCAAAGTGCTGACGCTGGGGCATGCGTACCTGTCGTCGACGCCGCTGGCGATTTCTGCCCAGCCTTACCTGGACCGCATCAGCGATCAGCTGCACGAGGCGGCCAACATGGCCACGCTCGAAGGTGACGACATTCTTTATATAGCCCGTTCGGCCACGGTGGAGCGGCTGATCTCGGTCGACCTGTCGGTGGGCGGGCGCCTGCCGGCCTATTGCACATCGATGGGGCGCATTCTGTTGGCGGCCATGGATGACACCAGCCTGCGTGAATACCTGGAACGTGCCGACCTGAAGGCGCGAACCAGCCGTACCTTGCATGACCCCGAGTCGCTGTTCGCCTGTATCCAGCAGGTGCGTGCCCAGGGCTGGTGCGTGGTGGACCAGGAGCTGGAGCAGGGGCTGCGCTCGATTGCCGTGCCGGTGTATGACGCCTCGGGGCAGGTGTTGGCTGCGTTGAATGTGAGTACCCATGTCGGGCGGGTGACGCGCAGTGAGCTGGAGCAGCGGTTCCTGCCGATTTTGCTGGCGGCTAGCCGGGACCTTTGCCATCAGCTGTTTGGCTGAGCCTGCAGGGGGCCGCAAAGTGCCCCCTTTCAAATCTGGAACAGGCAAAACCGTTTCCTGTGCGATAAACGCACAGTGTCGTTCGCAGTCAATTGCGCCTCCACCGCCCGCTGATTAATGTCTCCGCAGTCGGCTATGCCGACCGAACAAGAAAAACATAAGAGGCACTTACCATGAATACTGTCCCCTCGCTGCCGCGGCCGCACCCGTGCGCAGTACCGTTGTATCCAGGCTGACGCCGGCTCCATTCCCCCCAAACCATTGTCCTCTGTACCGTTTGATCGTGTGCAGTGGCCTGGCTGTGCCCCTCATTCTGGATAACAATAATGAACCAAGCGCAAACCAACGTCGGCAAAAGCCTAGACGTCCAGTCGTTCATCAATCAGCAGCCGCTGTCCCGCTACCAGTGGCGGGTGGTGCTGTTGTGCTTCCTGATCGTCTTCCTCGATGGCCTGGACACCGCCGCCATGGGCTTCATCGCCCCGGCCCTGTCGCAGGAGTGGGGGATTGACCGCGCCAGCCTCGGCCCGGTCATGAGTGCTGCATTGATCGGCATGGTGTTCGGTGCCCTCGGCTCCGGCCCGTTGGCCGACCGCTTTGGCCGCAAGGGCGTGCTGGTGGGCGCGGTACTGGTGTTCGGCGGCTTCAGCCTGGCCTCGGCCTTCGCCACCAACGTCGACCAGTTGCTGGTATTGCGCTTCCTGACCGGCCTGGGCCTTGGCGCAGGCATGCCCAACGCCACCACGCTGTTGTCTGAATACACCCCCGAGCGCCTCAAGTCGCTGCTGGTGACCAGCATGTTCTGTGGCTTCAACCTGGGTATGGCCGGTGGTGGTTTCATTTCCGCCAAGATGATCCCTGCCTACGGTTGGCACAGCCTGCTGGTGATCGGTGGCGTGCTGCCGTTGCTGTTGGCGCTGGTGCTGATGGTGTGGTTGCCGGAGTCGGCGCGGTTCCTGGTGGTGCGCAACCGGGGCACCGACAAGGTGCGCAAGACCTTGTCGCCCATCGCGCCACAGGTGGTGGCCGAGGCGGGCAGCTTCAGCGTGCCGGAACAGAAGGCGGTGGCCGCGCGCAACGTGTTTGCGCTGATTTTCTCCGGCACCTACGGCATGGGCACCATGCTGCTGTGGTTGACCTACTTCATGGGCCTGGTGATCGTCTATCTGCTGACCAGCTGGCTGCCAACCTTGATGCGCGACAGCGGTGCGAGCATGGAGCAGGCTGCCTTCATCGGCGCACTGTTCCAGTTCGGTGGCGTGCTGAGTGCCGTCGGCGTGGGCTGGGCCATGGACCGCTTCAATCCGCACAAGGTGATCGGCATTTTCTACCTGCTGGCCGGGGTCTTCGCCTACGCCGTGGGGCAGAGCCTGGGCAATATCACCGTATTGGCCACGCTGGTGCTGGTTGCCGGCATGTGCGTGAACGGCGCCCAGTCGGCGATGCCGTCGCTGGCGGCGCGCTTCTATCCGACCCAGAGCCGCGCCACGGGCGTATCGTGGATGCTGGGTATTGGCCGCTTCGGGGCGATTCTCGGCGCCTGGAGTGGTGCGACGCTGCTGGGGCTGGGCTGGACCTTCGAACAGGTGCTCACGGCATTGCTGGTGCCGGCGGGGCTGGCGACCGTGGGTGTGATCGTGAAAGGGCTGGTGAGCCACGCTGACGCGACCTGACGCAATGGCCTCATCGCCGGCAAGCCAGCTCACACAGGAATGCATCAGGCCCCGGGCCGGTGCCGTACCTGTGTGAGCTGGCTTGCCGGCGATGAGGTCAGTACGGGCAGCCAGGGGAGATAGGTAGGGATGCAATAATTGGTTCGATAATCGCACGAATAGTCGATTATCGGATTGTAAGCCGCCCATGAGTCTCCTTAATCTGAGCTTACCGAAGCACCCTGACCAGGAGTCTCCAAATGGCTGCAATTCTCCCGCTTCACGAAGCCGTGAAGCAGTTCATCCAGGATGGCGATACCGTCGCCCTCGAAGGTTTCACTCACCTGATCCCGACAGCCGCCGGCCACGAGATCATCCGTCAGGGCAAGCGCGACCTGACCCTGGTGCGCATGACTCCGGACCTGATCTACGACCAGCTGATCGGCGCCGGTTGCGCCAGCAAGCTGATCTTCTCCTGGGGTGGTAACCCGGGTGTCGGTTCGCTGCACCGCCTGCGTGATGCCGTCGAGAAGCAGTGGCCACACGCCATCGAAATCGAAGAGCACAGCCACGCCGACCTGGCCAACGCCTATGTCGCCGGTGCTTCGGGCCTGCCGTTCGCCGTGCTGCGTGCCTACGCCGGCTCCGACCTGCCGAAGGTCAACCCGCTGATCAAGAGCGTCACCTGCCCGTTCACTGGTGAAGTGCTGGCAGCCGTGCCCTCGGTACGCCCGGACGTGACCGTGATCCACGCGCAAAAGGCCGACCGCAAAGGCAACGTGCTGCTGTGGGGCATCCTCGGTGTGCAGAAGGAGGCCGCCCTGGCCGCCAAGCGCTGCATCGTCACCGTCGAGGAAATCGTCGACGATCTGCAGGCCCCGATGAACGCCTGCGTGCTGCCGACCTGGGCGCTGAGCGCGGTATGCCTGGTACCGGGTGGTGCGCACCCGTCCTATGCCCACGGCTACTACGAGCGTGACAACCGCTTCTACCAGGCTTGGGACCCGATCGCGCGTAGCCGTGAATCGTTCACCGCCTGGATCGACACCTACATCCGTGGCACTGCCGATTTCAACGAATTCAAGGCCAAGCTGGCCAGCACTGCGGAGGCCGCACAATGAGCTACTCCACTTCCGAAATGATGACCGTCGCCGCAGCCCGTCGCCTGCGCAACGGTGCTGTGTGCTTCGTCGGCATCGGCCTGCCGTCCAAGGCTGCCAACCTGGCGCGCCTGACCTCGTCGCCTGACGTGGTGCTGATCTACGAATCCGGCCCGATCGGCGCCAAGCCAAGCGTGCTGCCGCTGTCGATCGGTGACGGCGAGCTGGCCGAAACCGCTGACACCGTGGTGCCGACCGGCGAGATCTTCCGCTATTGGCTGCAAGGTGGTCGCATCGACGTCGGCTTCCTTGGCGCCGCCCAGGTCGACCGCTTCGGCAACATCAACACTACCGTGGTCGGTGACTACCACGCCCCGAAAACCCGCCTGCCGGGTGCCGGTGGCGCACCGGAAATCGCCGGTTCCGCCAAGCAGGTGCTGATCATCCTCAAGCAGTCGCCGCGTGCCTTCGTCGACAAGCTGGACTTCATCACCTCGGTTGGCCACGGTGAAGGTGGCGACTCGCGCAAACGCCTTGGCCTGCCAGGCGATGGCCCGGTCGGCATCATCACCGACCTGTGCATCATGGAGCCGGAAGCCGGCACCCATGAATTCGTCGTCACCGCCATCCACCCGGGCGTGACCCGTGAGCAGATCATCGCTGCCACTGGCTGGGCGATCCGCTTTGCCGATGATGTGCAGACCACTGCCGAACCTACCGAAGTCGAGCTGTCCGCCCTGCGTGACCTCGAAGCCCGCACCGCCGTGGCCCATGGCCAGGTGGCAGGAGAAGCCTGATGCGCGACGTATTCATCTGTGACGCCATCCGCACCCCGATCGGCCGCTTCGGCGGCGCCCTGGCCGGCGTGCGGGCCGACGACCTGGCCGCCGTGCCGCTGAAGGCGCTGATCGAGCGCAACCCCGGCGTGCAGTGGGATCAGGTTGACGAAGTGTTCTTCGGCTGCGCCAACCAGGCCGGTGAAGACAACCGCAACGTGGCGCGCATGGCGCTGCTGCTGGCCGGCCTGCCGGAGAGCATCCCGGGCGTTACCCTGAACCGCTTGTGCGCGTCGGGCATGGATGCCGTTGGCACTGCCTTCCGCGCCATTGCCAGCGGCGAAATGGAACTGGCGATTGCCGGCGGCGTCGAGTCGATGTCGCGTGCCCCGTTCGTCATGGGCAAGGCCGAAAGCGGCTATTCGCGCAACATGAAGCTTGAAGACACCACCATCGGCTGGCGTTTCATCAACCCGCTGATGAAGAGCCAGTATGGTGTGCACTCCATGCCGGAAACTGCCGACAACGTGGCCGACGATTACCAGGTTTCGCGCGCTGACCAGGACGCTTTCGCCCTGCGCAGCCAGCAGAAGGCAGCTGCCGCCCAGGCCGCCGGCTTCTTCGCCGAAGAGATCGTGCCGGTGCGTATCGCGCACAAGAAAGGCGAGACCATCGTCGAGCATGACGAGCACCTGCGCCCGGAAACCACACTGGAAGCCCTGACCAGGCTCAAGCCGGTCAACGGCCCGGACAAGACCGTCACCGCTGGCAATGCCTCGGGCGTTAACGACGGTGCTGCGGCGCTGATCCTGGCTTCGGCCGAGGCGGTGAAGAAGCACGGCCTGACCCCACGTGCCCGAGTACTGGGCATGGCCAGTGCCGGTGTTGCACCGCGGGTGATGGGTATTGGCCCGGTGCCGGCGGTGCGCAAGCTGACCGAGCGCCTGGGTATGGCGGTGAATGATTTCGATGTGATCGAGCTCAACGAAGCCTTTGCCAGCCAAGGTTTGGCGGTGCTGCGCGAGCTGGGTGTGGCCGACGATGCGCCGCAGGTGAACCCTAACGGCGGTGCCATCGCCTTGGGCCATCCGCTGGGCATGAGCGGTGCGCGTCTGGTGCTGACCGCGCTTCACCAGCTGGAGAAGAGTGGTGGGCGCAAGGGCCTGGCGACCATGTGTGTGGGTGTC
Source organism: Pseudomonas sp. 43(2021) (assembly GCF_017490805.1). NCBI lineage: Bacteria > Pseudomonadati > Pseudomonadota > Gammaproteobacteria > Pseudomonadales > Pseudomonadaceae > Pseudomonas > Pseudomonas sp. 43(2021). Next base: position 59,446 of record NZ_JAFGYJ010000028.1, on the reverse strand, counting down.
GGCCAAGGTTTGGCGCTGGCCATCGAGCGGGTTTGACCTGTACCGGCCTCTTCGCGGGCACGCCCGCTCCCACAGGGGGACCACGCCTCCCGCTGTGGGAGCGGGTTTACCCGCGAAGAGGCCGGCCCTGCCAGACACAAGGCCAATTGCCAGCCAGATTGCGGAACGAGTGTGTTACCAGGTGTGTCTAGAATTACCTGCGACCCTCCAGGAGTAAAACCGTCATGACCTCAGCCTATTACACCGGCGAAGAACGCAGCAAACGCATCTTCGCTATCGTTGGTGCCTCTTCAGGCAACCTGGTGGAATGGTTCGACTTCTACGTCTACGCCTTCTGCGCAATCTACTTTGCCCCGGCTTTCTTCCCCTCCGACGACCCCACCGTGCAGCTGTTGAACACGGCGGGCGTATTCGCCGCGGGCTTTTTGATGCGCCCCATCGGTGGCTGGATCTTCGGCCGCCTCGCTGACCGCCATGGTCGCAAGAATTCCCTGATGATCTCGGTGCTGATGATGTGTTTCGGCTCCCTGATGATCGCCTGCCTGCCTACCTACGCCAGCATCGGCACCTGGGCCCCGGCGCTGCTGTTGCTGGCCCGGCTGATCCAGGGCCTGTCGGTAGGCGGCGAATATGGCACCACTGCCACTTACATGAGTGAAGTGGCCCTGCGCGGCCAGCGCGGCTTCTTCGCCTCGTTCCAGTACGTGACCCTGATCGGTGGCCAGTTGCTGGCGGTGCTGGTGGTGGTGATCCTGCAGCAGTTGCTTACTGAAGAAGAGCTGCGCGCCTGGGGCTGGCGCATTCCGTTCGTGGTCGGTGCCATCGCCGCGCTGATCTCGCTGATGCTGCGCCGCTCGCTGCATGAGACCAGCAGCGCTGAAACCCGCAAGGACAAGGATGCCGGCACCATCAAGGGCCTGTTCCGCGACCACGCGGCGGCCTTCATCACCGTGCTCGGTTACACCGCAGGCGGTTCGCTGATCTTCTATACCTTCACCACGTACATGCAGAAGTACCTGGTCAACACCGCCGGCATGACCGCGAAAAACGCCAGCTACGTGATGACCGGTGCGCTGTTCCTGTTCATGGTGCTGCAGCCGTTCTTCGGCATGCTCTCCGACCGCATCGGCCGGCGTAATTCGATGATGCTGTTCGGCGCCCTGGGTACGCTGTTCACCGTGCCGCTGCTGATGGCGCTGAAAACCGTGAGCAGCCCGTTCATGGCCTTCGTGCTGATTACCCTGGCGTTGTGTATCGTCAGTTTCTACACATCGATCAGCGGTCTGGTGAAGGCTGAGATGTTCCCGCCGCAGGTGCGCGCGCTGGGTGTAGGCCTGGCCTATGCAGTGGCCAACGCGGCGTTCGGCGGTTCGGCCGAGTACGTGGCCCTGGGCCTGAAGACCCTGGGCATGGAAAACACTTTCTACTGGTACGTGACGGCGATGATGGCGATTGCCTTCCTGTTCAGCCTGCGCTTGCCGAAGCAGGCGGCGTACCTGCACCACGATAATTAAGGACGTGGCATGACCAACCAACTGTTCGACGCCTACTTCACCGCGCCGGCCATGCGCGAGATCTTCTCCGACCGTGGCCGCCTGCAGGGCATGCTCGATTTCGAAGCGGCGCTGGCTCGGGCCGAGGCGGCTGCCGGGCTGGTCCCGCACAGCGCGGTAGCGGCCATCGAGGCGGCTTGCCACGCCGAGCGCTATGACGTTGGCGCCCTGGCCAATGCCATCGCCACTGCTGGCAACTCGGCGATCCCGCTGGTGAAGGCGTTGGGCAAGGTGATCGCCAGTGGCGTGCCCGAGGCCGAACGCTACGTGCACCTGGGCGCCACCAGCCAGGACGCGATGGACACCGGCCTGGTCCTGCAGCTGCGCGCTGCCCTCGACCTGATCGAGGCCGACCTTGGCAAGCTGGCCGATACCCTGTCGCGTCAGGCCTTGCAGCACGCCGACACGCCGCTGGTGGGGCGCACCTGGCTGCAGCACGCCACCCCGGTGACCCTGGGCATGAAACTGGCCGGTGTGCTGGGCGCCTTGACCCGTCACCGCCAGCGCCTGCAGGAGCTGCGCCCACGTTTGCTGGTGCTGCAGTTCGGCGGCGCCTCCGGCAGCCTGGCCGCCCTGGGCAGCAAGGCGATGCCGGTGGCCGAAGCCCTGGCCGAGCAGCTCCAGCTGACCCTGCCCGAGCAGCCCTGGCACACCCAGCGCGACCGCCTGGTGGAGTTTGCCTCGGTGCTGGGCCTGGTTGCCGGTAGCCTGGGCAAGTTCGGCCGTGATGTCAGCCTGCTGATGCAGACGGAGGCGGGGGAGCTGTTCGAGCCTTCCGCGCCGGGCAAAGGCGGTTCCTCGACCATGCCGCACAAGCGCAACCCGGTGGGCGCCGCAGTGCTGATCGGTGCCGCGACCCGGGTGCCGGGCCTGGTATCGACGCTGTTCGCGGCCATGCCTCAGGAGCACGAACGCAGCCTTGGCTTGTGGCATGCCGAATGGGAAACCCTGCCGGACATCTGCTGCCTGGTCTCTGGTGCGCTGCGCCAGGCCCAGGTGATTGCCGAGGGCATGGAAGTGGATGCCGCGCGCATGCGCCGTAACCTCGACCTGACCCAGGGCCTGGTGCTGGCCGAAGCGGTGAGCATCGTCCTCGCCCAGCGCCTGGGCCGCGACCGCGCCCACCACCTGCTGGAGCAGTGCTGCCAGCGCGCCGTGGCCGAACAGCGCCATCTGCGCACCGTGCTGGGTGACGAGCCGCAGGTCAGCGCCGAACTGTCCGCCGAAGAACTCGATCGCTTGCTCGACCCTGCCCATTACCTGGGGCAGGCCCGCGTCTGGGTGGCGCGCGCCGTGTCCGAACATCAACGTTTCACTGCCTGAAGGAGACCGCTGTGGCGCACTTGCAACTGGCCGATGGCGTTTTGAACTACCAGATCGATGGCCCGGAAAACGCCCCGGTGCTGGTCCTGTCCAACTCGCTGGGCACTGACCTGGGCATGTGGGACACGCAGATTCCACTGTGGAGCCAGCACTTTCGCGTGCTGCGCTACGACACCCGTGGCCACGGTGGGTCGCTGGTCACTGAAGGCCCTTACCGCATCGAACAGCTGGGGCGTGACGTGCTGGCCCTGCTCGATGGCCTGGACATCGCCAAGGCGCATTTCGTCGGCCTGTCGATGGGTGGCCTGATCGGCCAGTGGCTGGGCATCAATGCAGGCCAGCGCCTGCACAGCCTGACCTTGTGCAACACCGCAGCCAAGATCGCCAACGACGAGGTGTGGAACACCCGTATCGACACCGTGCTCAAGGGTGGCCAGCAGGCCATGGTCGACCTGCGCGATGCCTCCATCGCCCGCTGGTTTACCCCGGGTTTCGCCCAGGCCCAGCCAGCGCAAGCCCAGCGTATCTGTCAGATGCTGGCGCAAACCAGCCCGCAAGGCTATGCCGGCAACTGCGCCGCGGTGCGGGATGCCGACTACCGCGAGCAGTTGGGCCGCATCCAGGTGCCTACGCTGATCGTTGCCGGTACCGAAGACGTGGTGACCACCCCGGAGCACGGCCGCTTCATGCAGGCCGGTATCGCGGGTGCCGAGTACGTCGACTTCCCGGCGGCGCACCTGTCCAATGTCGAGATCGGCGAGCGCTTCAGCCGCCGCGTGCTCGATTTCCTGCTGGCTCACTGAGGACACCGCCATGGATGAGAAACAACGTTACGACGCCGGCATGCAAGTACGCCGTGCTGTGCTTGGCGATGCCCACGTGGACCGCAGCCTGGAGAAGCTCAACGACTTCAACGGCGAGTTTCAGGAGATGATCACCCGCCACGCCTGGGGTGACATCTGGACCCGCCCGGGCCTACCGCGGCATACCCGTAGCCTGATTACCATCGCCATGCTGATCGGCATGAACCGCAACGACGAGCTGAAGCTGCACCTGCGCGCGGCGGCCAACAACGGCGTGACCCGCGACGAGATCAAGGAAGTGCTGATGCAGAGCGCGATCTATTGCGGCATTCCGGCGGCCAATGCCACCTTCCACATGGCGGAGTCGGTGTGGGATGAGCTGGGCGTGGAGTCGCGACAGCAGTAATGCCTGTACCGGCCCTATCGCCGGCACGCCAGCTCCCACAGTGATTGCATCAGGCCTGAGGGCAGTGCAGTCCCTGTGGAGCTGGTTTGCCGGCGATAGGGCCATGAATGTTTACAGGGCCGCATTCTTCTGCCGCATGGCCACGGGCCCGGCGTTGGCCTCGACGGCGCGTTTCAGGGACGGGCACAGGCCGAGCATGAACGCAGCTTCTGCCACCACGAACAACGGCCCGATGATCAGCCCGCTGACATCATCGACAAACGCCGGCTTGCGGCCTTCGTAGTAATGGCCGACGAACTGGATGATCCAGCCCACCACGAACGCCCCCAGCCCGGCTCCGAGCCACAGCGCTGTCGTCTGCAATGCCAGTACCTGGCCGACCCACAGGCATAGCCCCAGCAACAACCCCATCACCAGCCCGAAGCGCAGGTCCAGACGCAGGTAGAACCAGACCGAGGCTGCTGCTGCCAGCAGGGCAGGGGACAGCCACATGCCGGCCACGTCCCAACCCGGGCGCGACAGCAGGATGGTGACCGCCAGTACGATCATCGGGATACCGACGAAGTGGGTGGCGATATTGCGTGGGTCGCGGTGATAGCTGGCGTATTGGCTCAGGTGGTCGACGACGGTTTTCATGGTTGTGCCTCCCTGGTTGCCTGATCGAGGTGTATTGCCTGTTCTGGCCTCTTCGCGGGTGAACCCGCTCCCACAGGTACAGCGCAGCCCTCAGGAACTGTGGTGACCCTGTGGGAGCGGGTTCACCCGCGAAAGGGCCGCTACAGGCGACCGGTATAGCGCAGGATAGACCGCCCCTGCCACCATCATCAGCTCAGCGAATGGCAGCAGCCCGCACTGGCGTATCCAGCCCCACCAGCGTCTCGATCATCGCCCGCGCCGCCGGCGACAGTCGGTAACCGCTGCGGCTGACGACGCCACAGCGCACGCTCAGCACCTCCAGCGCCGGCGGCAGGTTGCGCCAGTGCAGGCGCACCAGGCGGCCGCTGGCCAGGTCTTCGGCAACGGCCTCCTCGCTGGCGCTGCCGATGGCGTCGCTGGCCAGCACCACACTGCGCAGCACTGCGAGGTGCTCGGTCTGCAGGTGCGGGGTGAAGTCACTGCGCCCGCTCAGGTTGGCCAGGCGCTTGCGCACACCAGGGGCGAGCAGGGCGCTGGCCAGCGGGTAGCTGAACAGGTCGTTGGTCGACAGGCTGTCCTTGGCCAGCAACGGGTGCCCCGGGCGGCAGAAGAACAGGCCGGGGCGCGGTGAAAGGGGCTCGGTGTGGAAGTTGGGGTCGGCTTCGAACGGGCGTATATCGTCGACGAAAAACTCGATCTGTTCGCGGCGCAGGGCCTGGCCGAGGCGTTCGGCGTTGTCCACCAGCAGCGAGGTGCGGATGCCAGGGTAGCGTTCGAGGAAGTGGCGCAGGGCATCGGGCACCAGGCGCACGGCCAGCGCCGGGCCGCTACCGAAATGCAGCTCGCCGGCGTCGAGCTTGGTCATCTGCAGCACTTCGTTGCTCAGTTGTGTGGCACCTTGTACCAGGCGCCGGGCATGTTGCAGCACCACCAGGCCTTCGGGGGTGGGCGGCAGGGCTTTGCTGGCGCGATCGACCAGTGGGCAGCCGAAGCTGTGCTCCAGGCTCTGGATGGCGCGGCTGAAGGCGGGTTGGGTGATACCCATGGCCTCGGCGGCGCGGACGAAGCTGCGGTATTCGGTGAGGGCGATGAAGTAACGCAGCTGACGGAGGTCCATTTCACGGCTCTGGGGCGGGGATCAGGGACCTATTCAAGCGGTTGCTGCATATGTCGTCAAAGAAGGTTTATTGATTTGTTTATAGCTTGAGGTTATTTGTGGTGGCATCTGGCCTCTTCGCGGGTAAACCCGCTCCCACAGGTTCACCACAGATTCTGAAACTGTGGTGAACCTGTGGGAGCGGGTTTACCCGCGAAGAATTCAAAGCAGATTCAGCGGGTAACTCACGATCAACCGGTTCTCGTCGAACGAGTTGGTGCTGAAGTCCCGGCGCATGGTGGAGTTGCGCCACTTCACCGACAGGTCCTTGAAGCTGCCCGACTGCACCACGTAGGCCAGCTCGGTTTCCCGCGCCCATTCCTTGCCATCGTCCACGCCGCCTGCGGTGACGTTGTCACCTTTGATGTAGCGGTTCATCAGGGTCAGGCCTGGCACGCCGACGGTGGCGAAGTTGAAGTCATGACGCACCTGCCAGGAGCGTTCCTTGGCATTGTCGAAGCTGGAGTTGTAGCTGTCGTTGGCCAGGGTGCCGCCGCTGGTGCCGTTGACCCGCATCCAGGCGTTGTCGCCGCTGACCTTCTGCAGGCCGACGTAGAAGGTGTGGCCCTGGTACCGCGCCGAGAGCATGGCCGAGGCGGTGCGGTTGTCCAGTTCGCCAGCGCGTTCGGCGCCGTCTTCCTTGCCAATGAAGTAGCCCAGGTTGGCGCCCAGGGTCCAGTCGCCCAAGGGTTGGCTGTGCACCAGGTTGAGGTACTGCTGGCGGTAGATGTCCTTGAGCTGGGCATCCCACAGGCCGATCATGGTGCGCTTGTCGTTGAAGGTGTACTCGCCGCCGCCAAAATTGAAACGGTCGGAGGTGAACGCGGCCTTACCGTTCAGCGACATGTCCTCCATGCTGGCGTCGTTGCGTGGGCTGTTGCCGCGGAACTGGCCGGCGTACAGGGTCAGACCGGCGATTTCCTTCGAGGTCAGCTGGCCGCCGCGGAAGGTCTGCGGCAGCGAGCGGCCATCGTCCGAGCGCAGGATCGGCAGTACCGGCATCCATTCACCCACTTTCAGCTCGGTTTCGGACAGCTTGGCCTTCAGTGCCACGCCCAGGCGGCCGAAGTCATCGGCGGGGCGGCCATCGTCGTGCACTGGCAACAGATGGGTGTTGGTGGTGCCTTTGCCGCCGTCGAGCTTGACCGAGTACAGGCCCAGTATGTCCACGCCAAAACCGACGGTGCCCTGGGTGAAGCCGGAGCGGGCGTCGAGGATGAAGCTCTGCGTCCATTCCTCGGCCTTGGCCTGCGGGTGGGCCGGGTCGACGAAGTTGCGGTTGATGTAGAAGTTGCGCAGGTTGAGGGTGGCCTTGGCGTCTTCCAGGAAGCCACCATCTTCGGCGGCGAACACGGGGAGTGCGCAGGACATGGCCAACAGGCCGGGCAGCAGCTGGCGTGCGGGTTGCAAAGTGCTCATCTGTCGTGGATCTCTTGTTTTTATGGGCGAGCCGGGGCGCTGCAGGATGCGGCCTGCAGGTGCGGGTCTTTTTGGATGAACCGGGGCAACGTTGCGTGGGGAGGATGGTGCGGGGTAGGGCAGGGGTGAGGCAATTCGCCGCAAACGGAAACGGGCGATAATCGAACGGAATGTTCCGGTTGGTTAATTGTTTTCCTGTACTGGCCTCTTCGCGGGTAAACCCGCTCCCACAGGTACTGCACTGCCTTCAGAATTCGTGCAAAACCCTGTGGGAGCGGGTTTACCCGCGAAGAGGCCTGTACAGGCAACCGACAAACAAAAAGCCCACCGTTAAAGGTGGGCTCTTTGCTGTAACAGGGCTGATCAGCTCTTCGGTGCTTCCACCGCTGCCTGCTGGTTGTTGCCCTGCCCGGTCTGCTCGTACCAGCCACCGCCAAGCGCCTTGTACAGGTTGACCTCGCTGGTCAGCTGCGACAGGCGGTCGCCGATCAGCGCCTGCTGGGCGCTGAACAGGTTGCGTTGGGCGTCGAGGAAGGTCAGGTTGCTGTCGATACCGATGCGATAGCGGCGTTCGGCCAGGCGGTAGTAATCCTGGTTCGCCTGCACCAGGTCGCGTTGCGCCTGCAGCTGCTCTTCGAAGGTCTTGCGCGCCGCCAGGCCATCGGAGACTTCCTGGAAGGCGGTCTGGATGGTCTTTTCGTACTTGGCGACGTTGATGTCCTTCTGGATCTTCGAGTAGTCCAGGCTGGCCTTCAGGCTGCCGGCGTTGAAGATCGGCAGATTGATCTGCGGCTGGAACAGCCAGGTACCCTGGCCGCCCGAGAACAGGTGGCCCATGTCGGGGCTCAGGCTGCCGGCATTGGCGGTCAGGCTGATGCTCGGGAAGAACGCTGCGCGGGCCGCGCCAATGTTGGCATTGGCGGCCTTGAGCAGGTGCTCGGCTTCCTGGATGTCCGGACGACGCTGGAGGATGTCCGACGGCAGGCCGGCCGGTACTTCGGCCAGCTGGTCGGCATTGAGCTCCAGTGGCTTGGCCAGGTCGGCGGGAATGCCGGTGCCCAGCAGCACGGTCAGGCTGTTGACGTCCTGGGCGACCAGGCGCTGGTACTGCGAGTACTTGACCCGGGCGCCTTCCACGGCGGTACGCGCCTGGCTGACGTCGAGTGCCGAGGCTACGCCGACTTCGTTGCTGCGACGGGTGAGGTTGTAGCTTTCCTCGTAGGTCTTCAGCGTTTCTTCGGTCAGCTTGAACAGCGCCTGGTCGGCCTGCCAGGTGTAGTAGGCATTGGCCACGCTGGCTACCAGGCTGATCTGCGTGGAGCGACGCGCCTGCTCGCTGGACAGGTAGGTTTCCAGGGCCTGCTCGGTCAGGCTGCGTACACGGCCGAACAGGTCCAGCTCATAGGCGCTGACGCCCAGGGTGGCCGAGTACTGGCTGGTGATACCTGCTTCGCCCGTCTGCGACATGTTTGCCGGTACGCGTTGGCGGCTGCCACTGCCGGTGGCCGAAACCGCCGGGAACAGGTCGGCACGCTGGATACGGTACTGCGCACGGTAGGCGTCGATGTTCAACGCGGCGACGCGCAGGTCGCGGTTGTTGACCAGCGCGGTCTGGATCAGCTGCTGCAGTGCCGGGTCATGGAAGAACTGTCGCCAGCCCTGTTCGGCGGCGGCAACCTCCGCCGATTGCGTCGGCGAGTATGCAGGGCCTTGCGGCCACTGCTCAGCCACCGGCGATTCCGGGGTCTGGTAGTCGGGGATCAGCGAGCAGCCGCCAAGAATGAAAGCGGTTACCGCCAGGGACAACAAAGACTTGGTCATTGCCCAGCCTCATAACGTGGAGTTTCAGGGGTGGCGTCCTTTTCCGGCTCTTTGCTGCCGAACAGCGACGACACTGCGACGAAGAACAGCGGTACCCAGAAGATAGCCAGCACGGTCGCACTGATCATGCCGCCGATCACGCCAGTGCCGATGGCGTGCTGGCTGCCGGCGCCGGCGCCACTGGCGATGGTCAACGGTACCACGCCGAGGATGAACGCCAGCGAGGTCATGATGATCGGGCGCAGACGCATGCGGCACGCCTCGATCGCCGCGTCGTACAGGCTGCGGCCCTGCTCGTGCAGTTCCTTGGCGAACTCGACGATCAGAATGGCGTTTTTCGCCGCCAGGCCGATGGTGGTCAACAGGCCGACCAGGAAGTACACGTCGTTGGACAACCCGCGCAGGCTGGTGGCGATCAGGGCACCGATGATACCCAGCGGTACTACCAGCACCACGGCGATCGGGATCGACCAGCTTTCGTACAGGGCTGCCAGGCACAGGAACACGAACAGTACCGAGAGGGCGAACAGCGCCGGCATCTGCGAGCCGGAGAGTTTTTCCTCGTAGGACATGCCGGTCCAGGAGAAGCCGATGCCGCTTGGCAGTTCGCCAGCAATGCGCTCGACTTCGGCCATGGCTTCACCGGTACTGTAGCCCGGGGCCGGTGCACCGAGGATTTCCATTGCCTCGACGCCGTTGTAACGCGACAGCTTCGGCGAGCCGTAGGTCCATTCGCCCTTGGCGAAGGAGGAGAACGGCACCATTTCGCCGGCGCCATTGCGCACGTACCACTTCTGCAGGTCTTCCGGACTCATCCGCGCGTTCGGTTCGCCCTGGATGTACACCTTCTTGACCCGGCCACGGTCGATGAAGTCGTTGACGTAGCTGGCACCCAGGGCAATCGACAGGGTGTTGTTGATGTCGGCGATGGTCACGCCCAGGGCGCTGGCACGTTCGTCATCGATGGTCAGCTGGTACTGCGGCTCATCGTTCAGACCGTTCGGGCGCACGGCGCTCAGGATCTTGCTCTGCGCGGCCTTGGCCAGGAACTGGTTGCGTGCCTCCATCAGCTTGGTATGGCCGACACCACCGCGGTCCTGCAGGAACACGTCGAAGCCGGTGGCGTTACCCAGTTCCAGCACCGCAGGCGGGGCAAAGGCGAACACCATTGCATCGCGGAAGGTGAAGAAGTGCTGCTGGGCGCGCTGGGCAAGGGCGAACACACTGTTTTCCTTGGAGCGCTCATCCCACGGCTTGAGCATGATGAATGCCATACCCGAGCTCTGGCCGCGGCCGGCAAAGTTGAAGCCGTTGACGGTGAACACCGAAGCCACGGTGTCGGCCTCTTCGCTGAGCAGGTACTCACGCATCTGGTCGACCACCACCTGGGTGCGCTCGGCACTGGAGCCGGCCGGGGTCTGTACCTGGGCGAACAGTACGCCCTGGTCTTCTTCCGGCAGGAACGCCGTAGGGATGCGGGCGAACAGCCAGATCATGCCGACCACGATCAGCGCGTAGGCCAGCAGGAACGGAGCCTTGTTGCGCAGGATGGTGCCCACGCTGCGCTCGTAGCCGGTAACGCTGCGGTCGAAGTTGCGGTTGAACCAGCCAAAGAAGCCGCGCTTGGCCACATGGTGCTCGCCCTTCTTCAGCGGCTTGAGCATGGTGGCGCACAGGGCCGGGGTGAAGATCAGCGCCACCAGTACCGACAGGCCCATGGCCGAGACGATGGTGATGGAGAACTGCCGGTAGATCACACCTGTGGAGCCGCCGAAGAACGCCATGGGCAGCAGTACCGCCGACAGCACCAGGGCGATACCCACCAGGGCACCCTGGATCTGCTCCATCGAGCGCTTGGTCGCTTCCTTGGGCGGCAAGCCTTCCTCGGACATCACCCGCTCGACGTTCTCCACCACGACGATGGCGTCGTCCACCAGCAAGCCGATGGCCAGGACCATGGCGAACATGGTCAGGGTGTTGATGCTGAAGCCGGCAGCGGCAAGGATGCCGAAGGTACCCAGCAACACCACCGGTACGGTCATGGTGGTGATGATGGTGGCGCGGAAGTTCTGCAGGAACAGGTACATCACCAGGAACACCAGGACCACGGCTTCGATCAGGGTGTGGATCACGCCGCTGATCGATTCGGTGACCACCGGAGTGGTGTCATACGGGAATACCGCTTTCACCCCGGGCGGGAAGAACGGTTCCAGGTCGGCGATGGTCTGGCGCAGGGCCTTGGCGGTGTCCAGGGCGTTGGCGCCGGTGGCCAGTTTTACAGCCAGGCCGGAAGCCGGCTTGCCGTTGAACTGTGCGCTGACGGCGTAGTTTTCACCACCCAGGCCAACCTGGGCGACATCACCCAGACGCACCTGCGAACCGTCGCTGTTGACCTTGAGCAGGATCTTCTCGAACTGCTCGGCAGTCTGCAGGCGGGTCTTGCCGATGATGGTGGCGTTCAGCTGGGTACCCGGCATGGCCGGCAGGCCGCCGAGCTGGCCAGAGGACACCTGCACGTTCTGCGCGGCCACGGCGGTCTTGACGTCGACCGGGGTCAGCTGGAACTTGTTCAGCTTGGCCGGATCGAGCCAGATACGCATGGCGTACTGTGCACCGAACACCTGGAAGTCACCCACACCGGCAGTCCGCGAGATCGGGTCCTGCATGTTGGAGACGATGTAGTTGGCCAGGTCGTCCTTGGTCATGCTGCCGTCTTCGGACACCAGGCCGATCACCAGCAGGAAGTTCTTCACTGCCTTGGTGACGCGGATACCTTGTTGCTGCACTTCCTGCGGCAGCAGCGGGGTGGCCAGGTTCAGCTTGTTCTGCACCTGCACCTGCGCGGTGTCGGGGTTGGTGCCCTGCTCGAAGGTGGCGGTAATGGTCATGCTGCCGTCGGAGTTACTTTCCGACGACACATAACGCAGGTTGTCGATACCGTTGAGCTGCTGCTCGATTACCTGTACCACGGTGTCCTGCACGGTTTGCGCCGAGGCGCCCGGGTAGGTCACGGCGATGGCGATGGCCGGCGGCGCGATGCTCGGGTACTGGTTGATCGGCAGCTTCAGGATCGACAAGGCGCCGACCAGCATGATCACCAAGGCGATCACCCAGGCGAAGATCGGGCGATCGATAAAGAACTTCGACATGGTTTACTCCGCTTTGGCGTCTGCTTTCGCCGCATTGGCCTGAACAGGGCTGGCCGGCTTCTTGACGTTGGTGGCTTCGCTGACCTTGACCTCGACGCCCGGGCGCACGTACTGCAGCCCTTCGGTGATCAGGCGGTCGCCCGGGTTCAGGCCTTCCTCGATCAGCCAGTCGCTGCCCAGGGTACGGTTGGCCTTGAGCTGGCGCAGTTCGACCTTGTTCTCCTGGTTGACCACCAGCGCGGTCGGCGCGCCTTTCAGGTCGCGGGTCACGCCCTGTTGCGGGGCCAGGATGGCGTTAGCGTTGACCCCGGCCTTGAGCCGTGCATGCACGAACATGCCTGGCAGCAGGGTGTGATCGGGGTTGGGGAACAGGGCGCGCAGGGTGACCGAGCCCGTGGTCTCGTCGACCGCGACTTCGGAGAACTCCAGGCGGCCTTCCTGCTTGAACAGGCTGCCGTCTTCCAGCACCAGTTGTACCGAGGCGGCGTTGTCGCCGGCCTTCTGCAGCTGGCCGCTTTCCAGGTCACGGCGCAGCTTGAGCAGCTCGGCGGTGGACTGGGTGACGTCGACGTAGATCGGGTCGAGTTGCTGGATGGTGGCCATGGCGTTGGCCTGGCCATTGCTCACCAGTGCACCTTCGGTGAACGAAGAACGGCCGATACGGCCGCTGATCGGTGCCAGGACCTTGGTGTAGCGCAGGTCGATCTGCGCGCTCTTGAGCGAAGCCTCGGCCTGCAATCGTTTGGCATTGGCGTCGTCGTATTCCTGCTTGGAGACAGCCTGTTCGTCGATCAGCTGCTTGTAGCGCTCGGCCAGCGAGCGGGTGGCCTGCAGGTTGGCCTGGGCATTGGCCAGGTTGGCTTCGTACACGGCAGGGTCGATCTGGTACAGCTGCTGGCCTTCCTTGACCTCACTGCCTTCCTTGAACAGGCGCTTGAGGATGATGCCGTTGACCTGCGGGCGCACTTCGGCGACGCGGTAGGCACTGGTACGCCCCGGCAATTCCGAGGTCAGGGTGAAGGCTTGGGGCTGAATGGTCACGACGCCGACCTGAGGAGCCTGCGCCGCTGGCGCTGCTTCTTCTTTCTTACAGCCACTGAGCAGGGTGGCCAGGGCGACGGCGGAAACCAGAGCGGTAACGGCTGGCTTGAATTGCATGAGGATCCTCGGGTCGCTGGAGCTGGGAGACGCTCAAGAGTAGTGGAAGAGTCTTGATCTGGAAAAATTGCTATCCGGTGGATAAATAGCTTGCTAAGGAATATACTTACATTCATGGTTGTTTGTAAATACCGCTGGGTTGTACTCGGGTACTGCCACAGTCCTTGATTAGCTCATCCGCGAGGCACCCTGCAGAGGTGCCCCCGGAGTGTTCCCCGCACGCGCTGCGCGTTCGGGGCAGATGAGGTTTGTACTGCCATGGTCCGTCGAACCAAAGAAGAAGCCCAGGAAACCCGCGCCCAGATCATCGAGGCGGCGGAAAAGGCCTTCTACAAGCGCGGGGTTGCGCGAACCACCCTGGCCGACATCGCCGAACTGGCGGGTGTGACGCGGGGGGCTATCTACTGGCACTTCAACAACAAGGCCGAGTTGGTGCAGGCGCTGCTCGACAGCCTGCATGAAACCCATGACCACCTGGCGCGGGCGAGCGAAAGCGAGGACGAAGTGGACCCGCTTGGCTGCATGCGCAAGTTGTTGCTGCAAGTGTTCAACGAGTTGGTGCTCGATGCCCGAACCCGGCGAATCAATGAAATCCTGCATCACAAGTGCGAGTTCACCGATGACATGTGTGAAATTCGCCAGCAGCGCCAGGGGGCGGTGCTGGATTGCCACAAGGGCATCACCCTGGCGTTGGCCAATGCCGCGCGCCGGGGCCAGTTGCCAGGCGAGCTGGATGTCGAGCGCGCAGCGGTGGCCATGTTCGCCTATGTCGATGGCCTGATCGGGCGCTGGCTGTTGCTGCCTGACAGTGTCGATCTGTTGAAGGATGTCGAAAAATGGGTCGACACCGGGCTGGATATGCTGCGCTTGAGCCCGGCTCTGCGCAAATGACTCTTTGTGAAGGATTGTGAGGGAGTGTTACCCCTTTGTGTTAAGGGGCGATTAATGCTTTCGGATTGCTCAGCCGTGCAGGTTCTGCCGACGCGCCGAGATCTCTGTGGGAGCGGGTTTACCCGCGAACACCGGCGAAGCCGGTGCCATTCACCGCGCAGCCTTCTTCGCGGGTGAACCCGCTCCCACAGGGATCGCACAAGATGCAGGTTTGCAGCAAGGCAGCAGCCCCCACAAGAGTACGGCCGCCTTCAGCGTCCGCGCAGTTGCCGGTCGGGCAATGCAAACGCTGCAAACAGTCCCAGCACAGCTACCCCGGCACTCCCCATCAACAACTGCCGGAACGTCTCCAGCAACCGCCCCTGTGTCACCAGGTCCACTTCGCCGGCCTTCAGGCTCCCCAGCAACGGATTACCCAGCGACTCGAACCCGCCCTGGTGCAGCAGCGCCAGCAGCAGGCTGGACATGCACGCCACCCCCATGGCCCCGCCCAGCGAGCGGAACAGGTTGGTGGTGCTGGTGGCCACGCCGATGTCCTTGCTGTCCACCGCGCTTTGCGTACCTACCAGCGAGGTCGGGAACTGCAGCCCGCAGGCGATGCCGGTCAGCAACATGAACAGCGCACTGGGCAAGGCCGACTGTGGCGGGGTCAGTGCCATGGCGAAAATGGCCAGCGGCATCAGCAGCGCGCCGGCCAGGATCTGCGGCTTGTAGCGCCCGGTCAGGCTGGTCATGCGCCCGCCGGTGAAGGCACCCATGGGCAGCCCCATCACTAGCGGCAGAAGGTGCAGGGCCGCGCTGTCGGCACCGGCGCCGGTGATGCCCTGGTAGCGCAACGGCATGAGCATGGTCAGAGAGATCGACTGGAAGCTGGCGAAGAAGATCACGCCCCAGCACAGCACCGCCACGCGGTTGCCGAACAGGCCGAGCGGCAGCAGTGGCTCCGGGCAGCGGCGTTCATGGGCGATGAACAGCACCAGGCCCAGCGCGGCGCAGGCGAACAGGGCCAGCACGGGTGGGTCGGCCCAGGCGTGGCCCTGGCCAACCAGGGTAATGCCCAGCAACAGGCTACCCAGGCCAAGGATCAGCAGCACGGCGCCGAGATAGTCCACCTGCGCCTTGCGGCGCTGTGCCGGCATGCCGCCGAGGGCGCGGCGGATCGCCCACAGTGCAACCAGCCCCAGCGGCAGGTTGATCCAGAACACCCCGCGCCAGGACAGGTATTCGGTCAGCCAGCCGCCCAGCACCGGCCCGGCGACGCTGGCCACCGCGTACATGCTGCTGAAGTAGCCCTGGTAGCGGCCGCGTTCTCGCGGGGGCACGAAGTCGCCGATGATCGCCTGGCTCACCGAGACCATGCCGCCTGCGCCAATGCCCTGCAGTACGCGGGCCAGCACCAGTTGCTGCATGTCCTGGGCCAGGGCGCAGGCGATCGAGGCCAGGGTGAACAGGCTGATGCCGGTGAGGATCATCCGGCGCCGCCCATACAGATCACCCAACTTGCCGTAGATCGGCACGGCCACGGTCATCGCCACCATGTAGCCGGAGATGACCCAGGCCAGCAGGCCGACATCGTTGAACTGCGCCGAGATCGCCGGCAGCGAGACGGCGACGATGGTCTGGTCCAGGGCGCCGAGGAAGATGGCCAGCATCAGGGCGGTGAGCACGTTGCGCAGAGTGGTGGGGGGCAGGGCGGCGGTCACGGGGATACCTTGTTTGTCTTTGGCGGCCTCTTCGCGGGTGAACCCGCTCCCACAGGTATGTCGCTGTTCCTGAGGGCAACGCCGTACCTGTGGGAGCGGGTTTACCCGCGAAAGGGCCCTTGGATTGTAACCTGAGTTAGGTAGCTTCCTATGTACTATCTGCATCCCCTATGCAAGATCGGCATTGGCGCATTCATCCAGTGCGGCATGGCTGCGTGATATCGTTGGTATGCCACAGAGGCTGAAAACCGGGGCCTGCACCAGCTTGGTGCAGCATTATGCCGCAGGGTTTTCGCGCCGCTGTCTCCCACACCTTTTATTCCTCTGCCTGCATGTCGAGCATGACCGCCCAGATGGCGACGGTTGGAACAGCCCAGGTAGACCCGATTACAGGGGTCGGTAGTTACCGTTCGAATTTCAACTTATTTTGCGGAGTGATCATGCCCAAGGCTTCCCATCAAGATCTGCGTTTTGCCTTCCGCGAGCTGCTCGCTTCAGGTTCCTGTTATCACACCGCATCGGTGTTCGACCCGATGTCGGCACGCATTGCCGCAGACCTGGGCTTCGAGGTCGGCATCCTCGGTGGTTCCGTCGCTTCGTTGCAGGTACTGGCCGCACCGGATTTCGCCCTGATTACCCTCAGCGAGTTCGTCGAGCAGGCCACCCGTATTGGTCGCGTGGCGCAACTGCCGGTGCTGGCTGATGCCGACCACGGCTATGGCAACGCGCTGAACGTCATGCGCACGGTCATCGAACTGGAGCGCGCCGGCGTGGCTGCGCTGACCATCGAGGACACCCTGCTGCCGGCCCAGTTCGGGCGCAAGTCCACCGACCTGATCCCGGTTGAAGAGGGCGTCGGCAAGATCCGTGCGGCGCTGGAGGCGCGGGTCGATTCGTCACTGTCGATCATTGCCAGGACCAACGCTGGCGTGCTCACCACCGAAGAAATCATCGTGCGTACCCAGAGTTACCAGAAGGCCGGAGCCGACGGTATCTGCATGGTGGGGGTGAAGGACTTCGAGCAGCTTGAGCAGATTGCCGAGCACCTGACGGTGCCGCTGATGCTGGTGACCTACGGCAACCCGAACCTGCGCGACGACGAGCGCCTGGCGCGCCTGGGCGTGCGCATCGTGGTCGATGGTCACGCAGCCTACTTTGCCGCGATCAAGGCCACCTACGACTGCCTGCGGCTGCAGCGCGGCCAGCAGAACAAGTCGGAAAACCTCAGCGCCACCGAGCTCTCGCACACCTACACCCAGCCCGAGGACTACATCCGCTGGGCCAAGGAATACATGAGCGTCGAGGAGTGACTGCGCGCTCCCTGTAGGAGCGTCACAGGTCCCGATCCCACTCGGGTTCGTCCTGGAACCGCTGCACGAGAAAATCCAGCATGCTGCGCAAGGTCGCCGGCATGTGCTTGCGTGAGGTGTACACCGCATTCAGGTTCAGCTCGCGCGGCCTGGCCTCGGGCAGCAGGCGCACCAGCTCGCCCCGGCGCAGGGCCTGCGCAGCCTGGTAGGTCGGCAGCATGGCGATACCAGCGCCGGCCAGCGCCGCCTTCTGCAGTGTCATCGCCTCGTTGGCACTGATGTTCCCCGCCACCGGCACAGCGACCTGCTGGCCGGCCACCTCGAAATGCCACAGGCTGTGGCCGAAGTAGGCATGGGTCAGGCAGTTGTGCCGGCTCAGTTCCTCGACCCGTTGCGGCGTGCCGTGCTCGCGCAGGTAGGCCGGTGCCGCACATACCACCGAGCGGCACACGCTCAGACGCCGGGCGATCAGGTTGGGGTCCAGGTCATTGCTGGTGCGGATGGCCAGGTCGATGCGCTCGTCCACCAGGTTGACTGTGCGATCGAGCATCTGCAGTTCCACCTTCACCCCGGGGTAGCGCCGGACGTAGGCGGCCACTGCATCCACCAGCTGTGCCTGGCCGAACGAGGTGCTGACACTGATGCGCAGCGCGCCCTTGGGCGCGTCATCCGGCTGCTGCACCGCGGCCTGCAGGTCGCCGGCCAGTTCCAGCAGTTGCCGGCAGCGGGGCAGGGTTTCCTGGCCGGCTGCGGTGAGGCTGAGCTTGCGCGTGGTGCGCTGCATCAGCCGTGCGCCAACCCAGTCTTCCAGCTCTGCCAGGTAGCGCGACACCACCGGTCGGGACAGTTGCAGATGATCCGCCGCCGCCGACTGGCTGCCCAGGTCGACGACGGTGACGAAAACGCGCATGGCGTTGAGACGGTCCATGATTTGCCCGATTTCAGAAACAAACTATGTTCGAGCATCGCATTTTTTGTCATGGATTGGGCAACTAAGCTGGTGGGCATTGTTCATCTGACGGGTGTTTGCGATGTCTCTTTTCACTCCCTTGCGTGGTCTGCTGCTGGCCTGCGTGACCCTGGCCGGCCCGGTGCTGGCTGCCGAACCCTTGCGGCTGGAGGTGTACAACCCCGGGCACGAGGCGATTTTCCCGGTCAGTTCGGTGATCGTCAGTGGCGAGCACGACGCCATCCTCGTCGATGCCCAGTTCGGCAAGGCCCAGGCCGAGCAGCTGGTGCAGCGCCTGCGGGCAGGTGGCAAGCAGCTGACCAGCATCTACATCAGCCATGGCGACCCGGACTACTACTTCGGCCTGGATACCCTGACCCAGGCCTTCCCCGACGCCAAGGTGCTGGCTTCGGCCGCCACGGTTGCCCATATCCGCCAGACCATGGATGCCAAGCTGGCTTACTGGGGCCCGCAGATGGGCACGGACAAGCCAGCGCGGCTGGTGCTGCCACAGGTGCTCGAAGGCAACCGCCTGACGCTGGAAGGGCAGGCCCTCGAGGTGGTCGGCCTGGACGGCCCGCAACCTGACCGCAGTTTTGTGTGGATCCCGTCGATCAAGGCGGTGGTCGGTGGCGTGGTGGTGTCGGAGAACATTCATGTGTGGATGGCCGACACTCAAACGGCCAAATCCCACGCCGACTGGCTCGGCACCCTGGCGCACATCGAAGCGCTGGCGCCGCGCACGGTCATCCCCGGGCACTACCTGGGGGACAGCAGCCGATCGCTGGAGTCCGTGCATTTCACGGCGAACTATATTCGTGATTTCGATGCCGAGACCGCCAAGGCGAAGGACGCCGGTGCGTTGATCGCGGCGATGAAGCGACGTTACCCGGGCCTGGCCGATGAAAGCTCGCTGGAGCTGGGGGCCAAGGTCGCCAAGGGCGAGATGAAGTGGTAATTCCGTTCAACTGATGGAGAGTATCCCATGAGCAAGATCGCAATCATCGGTGCCACTGGCCGCGCTGGCAGCCAGTTGCTGGAAGAGGCCCTGCGCCGTGGCCACAGTGTGCTGGCCATCGCCCGCGACCCGTCGCGGCTGCAGGGGCGGGACGGGGTGACCGTCAAGGCGCTGGATGCCAGGGACAGCGCGGCCCTGCAAGCGGCGGTCGCGGGTGTGGATGCGGTGCTGAGTGCGGCGCATTTCTCGACCATCGAACCGCACGCCATCATTGAGCCGGTCAAGCGGGCCGGGGTCAGGCGCCTGCTGGTGGTCGGTGGTGCCGGCAGCCTGTTGCTGCCATCGGGGCATCGAGTGATCGACAGCCCGGACTTCCCCGAGGCATACAAGGCCGAGGCCACTGCCGGGGTGCGTTTTCTGGAGGTGTTGCAACGGGAACCGAACCTGGACTGGACCTTCCTGTCGCCGTCGGCGGAGTTCGTTGAAGGTGAGCGCAGCGGGCACTACACGCTGGGCAAGGATCATCTGCTGATCGGCGCGGATGGCAAGAGCTGGATCACCTTTGCCGATTACGCGATTGCCATGCTCGACGAGCTGGAAAAGCCGCAACATTCGCGGCAGCGATTCACGGTCGGGTACTGAGTCGCCTGCTTCGCGGGCACGCCCGCTCCCACAGGTAAAGCACAGGTCTTGGAATCTGTGCAGTACCTGTGGGACCGGGCGTGCCCGCGAAGAGGCCCTCACTGGCTGGCCTGGTGTTCCAGCCAATCCAGCAACTCCCCCAACCCCGCCGGCAAGCTCCTGGCCTGGCTCACCAGGTAATACCCCTTGCCGGTCATCACCTTCAGCGCAAACGGCATGCACAACCGCCCCCCGCGCAAGTCATCGCCGATCAGCGACCAGTCGCCGATGGCCACGCCGGTCCCCTGCGAGGCCATGGCCATCGCCATGTCCAGCGTCTCGAAATGCTGCTTCGGCCCTTGAGTGCCCAGCGTCACCCCCGCTGCCTGCAGCCACAACCGCCAGTCATGCTCATCCCGCGACGGGTGCAGCAGCATGTGTCGCGCCAGGTCCTCGACCTGCTGCAACGGTACCGGCCCCTGGCGCAATGACGGCGCGCACACCGGCGTCAGCTGCTCATCGAACAGCTTGCGCACGCGCAGCCCGTGGTTCGGCGCCTCGCCGTAGACCACCGCCGCATCGAAACCCTCGCGGCGGAAATCCACCCCATGCTGCACCGTGGTGGTCAGCTCCACCGGCACATCCGGGCGTAACGCCTGCCATTCCATCAGGCGCGGCAGCAGCCAGCGCATCACGCAGGTCGGAGCCTTGAGCTGCAAGGTAGTGCTGCGCCCACCTACCTCACGCACCCCTTGTTCGATCAGCGCGAACACCTGCTGCACTCGTGGCAGCCAGTCCTGGCCTTCACGGGTCAGGCTCAGCCCGCGGGCCTGGCGCTGGAACAAGGCATAACCCAGGTGCTCCTCGAGCGCTGCTATCTGCCGGCTGACGGCGCCCTGGGTGATATGCAACTGCTGCCCGGCACGGGTGAAGTTGCAGTGCTGGGCGGTGACCAGAAAGGTATGCAGGGCGGGTAGGGGCGGGAGGCGTTTCATTGCGCTAAGCCATGATTACAGGACATGGCTAGTATGTGTTTTTTTGCATTGTGGCGATAGCCGTGGCTGGGTCCAATAAGGGCATAACCCAACCAAGATTCATGGTGAAACCCGATGGCAACCTGCGGCGAAGTACTGGTAAAACTCCTTGAAGGCTATGGCGTGGACCATGTCTTCGGCATTCCTGGTGTACATACCGTGGAGCTCTACCGCGGCCTGGCCGGCTCGTCCATCCGTCATGTCACCCCGCGCCACGAGCAGGGTGCCGGGTTCATGGCCGACGGCTATGCGCGGACCCGCGGCAAGCCCGGGGTGTGCTTCATCATCACCGGCCCGGGCATGACCAACATCACCACCGCCATGGGCCAGGCCTATGCCGACTCGATCCCGATGCTGGTGATTTCCAGCGTGCAGTCCCGCGACCAGCTGGGCGGTGGCCGCGGCAAGCTGCATGAGCTGCCCAACCAGGCGGCACTGGTGTCGGGTGTTGCTGCGTTTTCCCACACCTTGATGAGTGCCGATGACCTGCCACAGGTGCTGGCCCGGGCGTTCGCCGTGTTCGAAGGCGCCCGCCCGCGGCCGGTGCATATCGAGATCCCGCTCGATGTGCTGGTCGAACCGGCCGATCACCTGCTGCCGGGGCGTCCGGTGCATGGCAGCCGGGCGGGGGCAGCGCCACAGGGCGTGGCGCAGATGGCCGAGCGCCTGGCCAATGCACGGCGGCCCTTGATCCTGGCCGGGGGCGGCGCGTTGGCTGCCGGCGCTGCGCTGGCGCGCCTGGCCGAACACCTTCAGGCCCCGGTGGCGCTGACCATCAATGCCAAGGGGTTGCTGCCGTCCAGCCACCCGCTGCAGATCGGTTCGACGCAGTCGTTGCCGGCCACGCGGGCGCTGGTGGCCGAGGCCGACGTGGTACTGGCAATCGGTACCGAATTGGCCGAAACCGACTATGACGTGACCTTCAAGGGTGGTTTCGAGATCCCGGGCAGCCTGTTGCGCATCGATATCGACCCGGACCAGACCGTGCGCAATTACCTGCCGGAGCTTTCGCTGGTGGCTGATGCCGCACTGGCCGCCGAAGCGCTGCTCGGTGCCTTGCAAGCCCTGCCGCAGCCGATGCGCGAAAGCACCTGGGGTGTGGCGCGCGTGGCCAATCTGCGCCAGGCACTGGCGACGGGTTGGGACCAGCCGACCCTGAGCCAGACGCGCTTGCTGACGGCGATTCTCGAGCGCCTGCCCAATGCCATTCTGGTGGGCGATTCGACCCAGCCGGTGTACACCGGCAACCTGACCCTGGACATGGAGCAGCCACGGCGTTGGTTCAATGCCTCGACCGGCTACGGCACCCTGGGTTATGCGTTGCCGGCGGCCATGGGCGCCTGGCTGGGCAGCGCGGAACAGGTCGGCGAGCGTGCGCCTGCGGTGTGCCTGATTGGTGATGGCGGTTTGCAGTTCACCTTGCCGGAGCTGGCCAGCGCGGTGGAGGCGCAAGTGCCGCTGATCGTGCTGCTGTGGAACAACCAGGGGTATGAGGAGATCAAGAAATACATGGTCAACCGGGCGATCGAGCCGGTCGGGGTGGATATCCATACCCCGGACTTCATTGGTGTGGCGCGGGCCTTGGGCGCTGCGGCGGAGCAGGTGGCGGATGTGGCGCAGTTGCAGGCGGCGTTGGGGCACGCGGTGGAGCGCAAGGGGCCGACCCTGATCCAGGTTGACCAGAATCAGTGGCAGGGGGCTGTGTTGGGTTGAGGAATTGCTATTGCCTGAGCTGGCCTCTTCGCGGGTGAACCCGCTCCCACAGGTACTGCACAGTTTTCAGTTTCTGTGCAAAACCTGTGGGAGCGGGTTTACCCGCGAAAGGGCCGGGGCAGGAGAAAGCTGAACTTCAGCCAGCAGTCGCCCGCAACCTGGCCACATCACGAATCGGCGGCGCGCCATACAGCCGGCTGTATTCACGGCTGAACTGTGACGGGCTTTCATACCCCACCCGATAGGCCGCCACCGCTGCCTCCAGCCCGTCATTGAGCATCAACCGCCGCGCCTCCTGCAGGCGCAGTTGCTTCTGGTACTGCAACGGGCTCATCGACGTCACGGCCTTGAACCGGTGGTGCAAGGTCGAGGTGCTGAGGTTGACCTCCCGTGCCAGGTCCTCGATGCGCAAAGGCAGCTGGTAGTTCTGGTTGAGCCAGGTAATGGCCTGGCAAACCCGGTGGGTCTGGCTGTTGGCCAAGGCGATTTCGTACAGCCGATAACCCTGCGGCCCACGCAGCAGGCGGTAGAGAATCTCGCGGCGGAACAGTGGCGCCAGCATCGCGATGTCGCGCGGGGTATCCAGCAGGCGGATCAGCCGCAGCAGGGCGTCGAGCAACGCGGCATCGGTTCTCTCCACATACAGGCCACGGCCGGAAGGCCGGTTGGGCACCAGCATCGGCCCGCTTTCGGCGATCAGCTGGCTGATCTCGGCCGGGTCCAGGTCCATGCGCAGGCCAAGGCTGGGGTGCTCGGGGCTGGCGTCGAGCCTTACGCCGCTCAACGGCAAGGTTACCGAAACCACCATGTAGTGCAGCGGGTCGTAGGCGTACTGTTCGTCCCCGAGGAACAGGCTCTTGCTGCCCTGGGCGAGGATGCACAGCGCGGGTTGCGCCAGGGTCGGCACCGAGCGCACGTTCTCGGTGTAGCGCACCAGGTACAGGTCATCGATGGCCGATGCCGGGCCGTGAGGCTCGCCGGCGTGGCGGCGGATCAGCTCGGCCAGCTCCTGGCGTTGCAGTTCCAGGCTCGGGTCGATGGACGTGGCGGTGGTCATGATGGCTTTCCTCTGCTGACCGACGCAGCATAGGTTTGGGCAATGGCGGGCGCTAGTCAAAAGCTGCACGTCGATTGCCTGATCCTGCCGCGCCGCAGGATCAGGCAATCGCCGAGCAGTAATGGCCTAACGCGCCGCGCGGGTGAGCCCCTAACCTTGGCAACCTGGCTTTTCCGTCCGCCTGCTTCAAGGAGATTGTGCAATGACCCCGACACAACCGGTCACCCACCTTGCTTTCATCCGTGCCAGCAGCGGGCGCTCGGCGGAGCTGGGCGCGCGCCTGCGTGACCTGCTCGAGCCCTCACTGCGGGCGCCGGGTTGCCTGAGTTTCACGGTGCAGCGTTCCCAGGCAGATGCCGACCTATGGTTGCTCAGTGGAAGCTGGCGTGACCAGCAGGCGATGAGTGGGTACTTTGCTTCGCCAACGCTGGAGGTGTTTGGCGAGCTGGTGCAGGCACGGGTGGTCAGCAGCCTGGATCTGCATACCTTTGATTGATCTGTCGCCTGTACCGGCGATAGGGCCGGTACAGGCAAATAGGGTAAAATGCCGGCCCTCGATCAACGAAGCGGACAGCAACATGGCACGTAGGGAGTTCCCGCATTTCGAAGCGGTTTCGGCGATGGTCCCGGTGGAAGGCGGCGGCTACAACGCGGCCATCGCGACCAAGGCCTTGGGCATGGGCGGTGCGCCGCGCTTTCACAAGATTCTCGACGGCCAGGTGTTCAAGGGCGCCGTGGCCGCCGACGAAGCGGCCACGGCCGAGCTGCAACGCCTGCAGGGCGTCAGTGAAGAAGGTGAGCTGATCTGGTGATCAGGCCGGCGGGCGGGCCATCTTGAACAGGTTGCCCAGCTCGAAATAGTCTGCCGGGCCACCGCCACGCAGGATCGGTTCGGCAGCAGCGGTATCGTAGATGCCGTTCTTCAACAGGTGCTCGGCAATGTGCACCGCCACCACTTCACCCAGGATCAGCCAGCTGGGCACCGGTTCCTGATCGGCCCGCTTGAGCTGGACGATCTGGCTGACCTTGCACTCGAAGGCCACCGGGGTTTCGCCGACACGCGGCACGTTGACAATGCTCGACGCTGTGGCAGTGAGGCCGCTCAATTCGAATTCGTTTATCTCGGCGGCAACCGGTGCGCAGCTCTGGTTCATCTGCTCGGCCAACGGGCGGGTGGCCAGGTTCCAGACGAATTCGCCGGTCTGCTCGATGTTGTTCAGGCTGTCTTTGCGCCCGACGCTGCAGAAACCGATGATCGGCGGGATGTAGTTGAAGGCGTTGAAGAAGCTGTAGGGCGCCAGGTTCAGGCGGCCTTCGCGGTCCTGTGAGGAGATCCAGCCGATAGGGCGGGGGCCGACGATGGCGTTGAACGGGTCGTGGGGCAGGCCGTGGCCTTTGGCGGGTTCGTAGTAATACATCTGTGCTGGGCTTGCTGGCCCTACCTCCTGGTGGACAAGGTGCCTAGTGTGCCAAGCCTGTGCCCGCCTGCAAATGATCAAGCCCGGCCGAAGCCGGGCTGGGGGCGCGCATCAGGGATCAGCTGATGCGGTGGGCGTTGGTGCGCTCGAAGCCGTCTTCGGCGAAGCGCTGGCCACCGGTGCGGTCGAAGCCGTCTTCGGCGAAGCGCTGGCCACCGGTGCGGTCGAAGCCGTCTTCGGCGAAGCGCTGGCCACCGGTGCGATCGAAACCGTCTTCGGCGAAGCGCTGGCCACCGGTGCGGTCGAAGCCGTCTTCGGCGAAGCGCTGGCCGCCAGTGCGGTCGAAACCATCTTCAGCGTAGGCAGCGGATTGGCTCTGGGTCGCTGCGAAGGTGTGGGCGTTGGTGCGGTTGAAGCCATCTTCGGCGAAGGCGCCAGTAGCGAAAACCGAGAGGGCCAGGGTGAGGATCAGTTTGTTTTTCATGGTCGTTGCTCCAGGGGTTTTTTGGGGTTGTTTGTTTCTATGGGTTTAATCCTACGCCGATTAATTTGATTAAAAAGCGCAAATAATAGTGCTTAAAAATCGAGTAATTCGATATATGTTGGCGTGGATCCTGTGGCTCTGGCAGCGGTTCTGGCTCAGGATGTGCCTTCCCATAAGGCGACGTTCTGCCAGCCATTTCAGCTTGAGCGGGGGGAATTAATGGGGCGTTAAGGATGAAAGATCTTTCATTGAAGGCTGCTCAACGCATTTTTCATACATCACCAACCGATTTTTCAAATGCTGCTCAGCACCATCGCCGCACCTCAAACCGGAGCGGCACAACAATGAACAAACTCCCGCAAATCACCTTGGCCTTCTGGGTCATGAAGATCTGCGCTACCACCCTTGGCGAAACGGCAGGTGACTTGCTGTCGATGACCCTGAACATCGGCTATGCCCTTAGCTCGCTGCTGCTGATCAGCGTGTTCCTGCTGACCCTGCTCGGCCAGCTGTACTCGCGCCGCTACCACCCGATGCTGTACTGGCTGGTGATCCTCTCTACCAGTACTGCCGGCACCACCATGTCCGACTTCATGGACCGCACCCTGGGCCTGGGCTATGCCGCAGGTTCGGCCATCCTCATCGGCATCCTGCTGTTGACCTTCCTGGTATGGCGCCTGAGCGGCAACCCACTGGATGTCACCCGCATCAAGAACCGCACGGGCGAGCTGTTCTACTGGGTGGCGATCCTGTTTTCCAACACGCTGGGCACTGCTCTGGGCGACTACCTGGCCGATGACTCGGGGCTCGGGTTTGCCGGTGGTGCATTGCTGATCGGCAGTGCCATCGCCTTGGTGGTGGTGGCCCGCTACTGGACGCGCATCCCCGGCGTGGTGTTGTTCTGGGTTGCGTTCGTGCTCACCCGGCCGTTCGGCGCCACCTTGGGCGACTTCCTCACCAAGCCCCACGAGAAGGGCGGCCTGGACTTCGGCACGGTCGGCTCTTCGGCGGTATTGGGCGGGGTGTTGCTGGTACTGGTGCTGATGGCCACCTGGTACCAGCGCCGTGAACCGCGTCAGGTGTTGGAGATGTCCTGAGCCTGCTTTCAGGTACTTATGAGCCGATTAATTGGGCTATTCGGCTCACATGGTGAGCCGAATAGGATTTCTAATCGGCTCGTCAGAGGGTTTTGGAGGTATGGCTTGATGTTTGCGGTGTTGCTGAAATCGAGCGCCGCCCGCGCGGCGCTCGATCTGATAGGCGCTGAACCGCTCACGACGAACGCCTGGCAACCCTGACATATCCTCAAACGCCCGATAAAAAAGGGGCGCCCCATGCACTGGAGCGCCCCTTTTCAGTATTGCCAGGCCAGCATCACTCAGTGGTAATTCGCGAGTGCTGCTTGGTGTCCTTCATGGTCGCGTACACCAGCAACGAGCAGGCGATGCAGGCGGTGACGTACCAGTAGAAGCCGCTCTCCATGCCCGCGCTCTTGAACCACAGGGCCACGTACTCGGCGGTGCCGCCGAAGATCGACACGGTCAGGGCGTACGGCAGGCCCACGCCGAGGGCGCGGATTTCGGTGGGGAACAGCTCGGCTTTGACCACGGCGTTGATCGAGGTGTAGCCACTGACGATGATCAGCGCCGCCATGATCAGGAAGAACGCGCCCCACCACGTCTGGATGGTGTGCAGGGTGCTGAGGATCGGTACGGTGAACAGGGTGCCGAGTACACCGAAGGCGATCAGGATCGGACGGCGACCGATCTTGTCGGACAGGCCGCCGATCACCGGCTGCAGGCACATGAACAGGAACAGCGTCGCGGCCGAGATGGTGGTCGAGTCGCTGATGCTCATGCCCACGGTGTTGACCAGGTACTTCTGCATGTAGGTGGTATAGGTGTAGAAGGCCAGGGTGCCGCCCATGGTCAGGCCGACCACGGTCATCAGCTCCTTGGGGTGGCGCAGCAGGGTGCGCATCAGGCTTTCCTTGGCCTTTTCCTTCTTGGTGAACGAGGCGGTTTCTTCCATGCCGCGACGCAGGTACAGGGCTACCACGGCGCACAGCGCACCGATCACGAACGGAACGCGCCAGCCCCAGGCATACAGCTGCTCGGTGGTCAGGGTCTGTTGCAGGACGATCAGTACCGCCAGGGCGATGAGCTGGCCGGAGATCAGGGTCACGTACTGGAAGCTGGAGAAGAAGCCACGGCGGTCCTTGCTGGCCATTTCGCTCAGGTAGGTAGCCGAGGTGCCGTATTCACCGCCCACCGACAGCCCCTGCATCAGGCGTGCGATGACCAGCAGGATTGGCGCGGCGACGCCGATGGTTTCGTAACCCGGGGTCAGGGCGATGACCAGCGAGCCGGCGCACATCAGCAGCACCGAAGCCATCAGTGCGGCCTTGCGGCCTTTGCGGTCGGCGTACAGGCCCATCAGCCAGCCACCGATCGGGCGCATGAGGAAGCCCACAGCGAAAATCGCGGCGGTATTGAGCAATTGTGCGGTGGAGTCGCCGGCCGGGAAGAAGGCCTTGGCGAAGTACAGCGAGAATGCGGCGTAGACGTACCAGTCGTACCATTCGACCATGTTGCCGATGGACCCGCTGAAGATCGACTTCAGGCGGCTGGCGGTGGTTTTTTCTGCGGCAGGCGCGGTGGCCGCCCCGGCGGGCAGGGAGGTGGCATTATCCATCAGGGATACCTTCTCGTTGTTTTTGTGGAGCGCGCCGTGGCGCAGCTTGCACAGGTGATTGCAGAAGGTGTGCCAAATGGGTGCATGGGGCTTCAAATGGGGGCGCTGTGCGCCCCTTCGCGGGCACGCCGGCTCCCACAGGTACCGCGTGGCGCCTGACGTGTCGCAGTTCTTTGTAGGAGCGGGCGTGCCCGCGAAGGGCTGCAACGCAGCCCCAAAAAATCTTGAAAATGAGCGGCTTTTTGCTTACTGGTTGAGCGCTATAGGCGGATTTTCGCTCATTCCCGCCCAATAAAATCCTCGCGTACCAAACCATGCCGCAGCATCTTTTCATTAAGCGTGCGCCGCGGCAGCTGCAAGGCCTCCATCACCGCCTTGATTTCGCCCCCATGCTGGCGCAGCGCCGCGCGCAGGCATTGCGCCTCGAACGCTTCCATCTGCTCGCCCAGCGACTGCCCGGCAGGCGCCACCTCGATGTTCGGCGAACCCAGCCCCAACGCATGGCGTTCCGCCGCATTGGCCAGTTCACGCACGTTGCCTGGCCAGTCATGCGACAGCAGCTGCGCCAGTTGTGCACCCGACAGCGGCGGGGCCGCACGGGCAAGCTTTTCGGCAGCGGCACGGGCAAAGTGCTCGAACAGCAGTGGAATGTCCTCACGCCGCTCACGCAATGGCGCCAGGCGCAACTCGGCCACGTTCAGGCGATAGGCAAGGTCTTCGCGGAAGCGCCCGGCGCGGGCTTCTTCGAGCAGGTCGGGCTTGGTCGCGGCAATGATGCGCAGGTCGACGCTGATGCTCTGGTTGGCCCCCAGGCGCTCCAGCTTCTGTTCCTGGATCACCCGCAGCAGCTTGGCCTGTTGGGCCAGTGGCATGCTTTCGATTTCGTCGAGGAACACTGTGCCACCGTTGGCGTACTCCAGCTTGCCGATGCGCTTGCCCTGAGCGCCGGTAAAGGCGCCGCTTTCATGGCCGAACAGCTCGGCCTCGAACAGCGACTCGGGGATGGCTGCACAGTTGAGGGCGACGAACGGCTTGCCGGCGCGCGGGCCAAAATCGTGCAGGCAGCGGGCCACGCGCTCCTTGCCACTGCCGGTTTCGCCACGGATCAGCACATTGACCGGCAGGCTGGCCAGGTCCAGCACTTGCCGACGCAGCTGTTGCAGGCCCTGGGACATGCCCAGTAGCGTGCCTTCCAGGCGTGACTTGAGGTCGGCCTGCTCGTGCAGCCGGCGGTTTTCCAGCACCAGCTGACGCTTTTCCAGGGCCCGGCGCAGGCTGCCCAGCAGGTGCTGCGGGGTGAAGGGTTTTTCCAGGAAGTCATAGGCTCCGCTGCGCATGGCTTCCACCGCCATGGGCACATCGCCGTGGCCGGTCAGCAGGATCACCGGCAAGTCGGGGTCGTCTGCCTGCAGGCGTTCGAGCAATTGCAGGCCATCCATGCCCGGCATGCGCACATCGCTGATGATCACCCCGGGAAAGTGCCGCGGCAGGTGCGCCAGGCATTCCTCGGCGCGGGCAAACAGTTGCACGCTGAAGCCGGACAGGCTCAGCCATTGTTCGACCGCAGTGCGGATACTGGCTTCATCGTCGACGACGATCACTGAATTCAACATACAGGCTCCAGGTCACGGGGCAGGGTAAGGCTCAGGCGCGCACCGCCGGGCAGGTTTTCGGCCTGCAGTTGGCCACCGGCCTCATGGACGATACCGTAGGAAATGGCCAGGCCCAGCCCCAGGCCTTCGCCCACCGGCTTGGTGGTGAAGAACGGGTCGAAGACCTTGGCCAGGTCGGCCTCGGCGATGCCGCCACCCGAATCCAGCACGCTCAGGCGCCACAGTTCGCCGTCGGGCTCGATGCGGATTTCCAGGCGTTTGTAGCGCTTGTCGGCCATGGCGTCGAGGGCATTGCGCAGCAGGTTGATCAGCACCTGCTCCAGGCGAATGGCATCGCCGCGCACCCAGGCCGGGCGCGCCAGGTACAGGGCTACCTCCACTTCTTCACTGCGGATGCGCGCTTCCAGCAGGTGCAAGGCCTGGTCGACCACGGTGGCCAGGTCGAGGCGCTCGCGCAGGCCGACCGGGCTGTTGCGGGCGAAGGTTTTCAGGTGGCTGGTGAGCGCGGCCATGCGCGTGAGCATCTGCTCCAGCGGTTCCAGCGCCCGGCGTGCTTCGTCATGGCGGCCATGGTCGAGCAGCAGGCGCAGGGTTTCCAGCTGCATGCGCTGGGTGGTCAGCGGCTGGTTGATTTCATGGGCCATGGCTGCCGACATCTGCCCCAGCGCGGCCAGCTTGGCCGATTGCACCAGGCCTTCCTGGGCGGTGCGCAGCTCCCGGGTGCGCTCCTCGACCTGGCGCTTGAGCTCCTCCCGGCTGCGCTGGCGCAGGCGGGCCAGGCGCAGGCGCTGGCTGACGAACAGTGCAGCGAACACGAGGCTCAGCCATACGGCGGCGGCGCCGAGCGCGGCATTGCGGCCGTCGGCGGCGACCTGCGGCTTGCGCAGCAGGTGCAGCGTCCAGTTCTCGCCCTCCAGCGGCAGGCTTTCCCACAGGTACTCGGCATTGCCCTCCGGGCCTTGCACGCGGCTAAGGGTGCTATTGGCGGCAAAGCGCGTCAGCACCTGGTGCTGCAGCGGCACCAGCGGTTGCTTGTCGTACTGACGGGTTTCGGCCAGCTCGGCACGGTCGGCGCCACTGAGTAGCTGCAGCTCGCGGTAGCGCCAGCCGTCCTGGTTGGCGATGAAGGTGATGCCACGGGCATCGCTGACCAGCAGGATATCGCTGCCCTGGCGCCACTCGCGCTCCAGTTCGGGAAACTCCAGCTTCACCACCATGGCACCGAGGAAGCGGCCATGCTCGTCGTTCACCGCGCTGGCGAGGAAGTAGCCCGGCACGCCACTGGTCACGCCCACGGCGTAGAAGCGGCCACTGCCTTGGCTGCGGGCTTGCTTGAAATAGGGGCGGAAACCGTAGTTGGAGCCCACGTAGCTGCTGGGCAGTCGCCAGTTGCTGGCGGCGATGGCCAGGCCGGTGCGGTCGAGCAGTTCGAGGGTAGAGGAATTGGCCGCTCCGTTGATGCGCTCAAGCTTGCGGTTCAGGGCGTCCTGCACCGGTTCGCTGACCGGGCCGCGCAGAGCGGCGATCAGTTCCGGGTCCAGCGCCAGCACGGCGGGCAGGGCGCGGTAGCGGTCGATCAGGGTGTGCAGGGCATTGGCGTACAGGCCCAACTGCTGGCTGGCACGCCGGGCGTCGTCTTCCATGGCCTGGCGCTTGGCCTGGTGCATGGCCCAGCCGGCGCTGAAGGCGGTGCCCAGCACGATCAGCAGGGTGATCAGCCCCAGACGCAGGGCGCGAACGGAAAAGGGCATGGGGCGGATCCGGATGAATGGGACATCAGGGCCGGCCTGTTCGCGGGTGAACCCGCTCCCACAGGTATCGCGCAGGCCATCTGCTTGCGGAGTACCTGTGGGAGCGGGTTTGCCCGCGAAGGGGCCGGTACACGCAAAACCTGTCAGTTACAGCAGTTCAAAGCTCTGCTGCTGCACCGCCTGGGAATCCAGCCCTACCTGGACATTGAACTCCCCTGGCTCGGCAACCCGCTGCAGCTGGCCATTGTAGAACTTCAGGTCTTCCTCGCTGATGCGGAAGCTCAATGTGCGCGACTCGCCAGGCTTGAGCATCAGTTTCTGGAAGTTCTTCAGTTCCTTGACCGGGCGGCTCATGGACGCCGACACATCCTGCAAGTACAGCTGCACCACGGTTTCACCGTCACGCTTGCCGGTGTTCGTCACTGTTACCTTGGCCAACAGTGTGTCGCCACGCTTGAGGTTGTTGGTGGACAAGGTCAGGTCCGACAGCTCGAAGCTGCTGTAGCTCAGGCCATAGCCGAACGGGTACAGCGGGCCATTGGGCTCCTCGAAGTACTGCGAGGTGTAGTTGCCCGGCTTGCCCGGCGTGAAGGGGCGGCCAATACGGGTGTGGTTGTAGTACATCGGGATTTGCCCGACCGAACGGGGGAAGGTGATGGCCAGCTTGCCGGACGGGTTGTAATCGCCGAACAGCACGTCGGCGATCGCGTTGCCGCCTTCGGTACCGGCGAACCAGGTTTCGAGGATGGCGTCGGCTTGCTCGCGTTCCCAGGCAATCGACAGTGGGCGGCCGTTCATCAACACCAGCACCAGCGGCTTGCCGGTGGCCTTCAGGGCCTTGATCAGCTCACGCTGGCTGGCCGGGATTTCCAGGGTGGTGCGGCTCGACGACTCGTGAGACATGCCGCGGGATTCGCCGACCACTGCCACTACCACGTCGGACTGCTTCGCCGCCTTCACCGCTTCGTCGATCAGCACTGCAGGCGGACGCGGGTCGTCGACGATTTCCGGGGCATCGAAGTTGAGGAAGTTCAGGTAATCGAACATCGCCTTGTCGCCGGTGACGTTGGAACCTTTGGCGTAGACCAGCTTGGCCTTGCCCTCCACGGCACGGCGCAGGCCTTCGCGCACAGTCACCGAGTGCACTGGTTTGCCGTCGGCAGCCCAGCTGCCCATCATGTCGATCGGGGCATCGGCCAGCGGGCCGACCAGGGCGATGGTGCCGGCCTTTTTCAGCGGCAGGGTCTGGTTGCGGTTTTCCAGCAGCACCAGGCTGCGGCGCGCCACGTCACGCGCGGCGTCGCGGTGCAGGCGGTCGTTGCCGTAGTAGTCCTTCAGGTCGGTTTCGGCCTTGCCGATGCGTACGTACGGGTCCTTGAACAGGCCCATGTCGTACTTGGCACCAAGCACTTCGCGCACCGCCTGGTCCAGCTCGCCCTGGGTAACTTCACCGGACTTCAGCAGGCCTGGCAGCTCTTCGCCGTACAGGGTGTCATTCATGCTCATGTCGATGCCGGCCTTGATCGCCAGCTTGGCGGCTTCGCGGCCGTCGCGGGCGACGCCATGGCGGATCAGTTCCTGGATGGCGCCGTGGTCGCTGATGGTCACGCCCTTGAAGCCCCACTCCTTGCGCAGCAGGTCGTTCATCAGCCAGGTGTTGGAGGTGGCCGGCACGCCGTTGATCGAGTTCAACGCCACCATCACCCCGCCGGCACCCGCGTCGAGTGCGGCGCGGTAGGGCGGCAGGTAGTCGTTGTACATTTTCGGCAGGCTCATATCGACCGTGTTGTAGTCGCGCCCGCCTTCCACCGCGCCATACAGGGCGAAGTGCTTGACGATGGCCATGATGCTGTCGGGGTTGGCCGGGCTGCTGCCCTGGAACGAGCGGACCATCACCTGGCCGATCTTCGAGGTCAGGTAGGTGTCTTCACCGAAGCCTTCACTGGTGCGGCCCCAGCGCGGGTCGCGGGCGATATCGACCATCGGTGCGAAGGTCATGTCCAGGGCGTCGGCAGCAGCTTCGATGGCAGCGGTGCGGCCGACTTTGGCAACGGCGTCCATGTCCCAGGTCGCGGCCATGCCCAGACCGATCGGGAAAATGGTGCGCTCGCCGTGAACGGTGTCGTAGGCGAAGAACATCGGAATCTTCAGCCGGCTGCGCATCGCCGCGTCCTGCATGGGGCGGTTCTCGGGGGCCGTGCGTGAGTTGAAGGTACCGCCGATGCGCCCGGCGGCAATTTCCTCGCGGATCTTATCCTTGGGCATTTCCGGCCCGATGCTGATCAGGCGCAGCTGGCCGATCTTCTCGGCTTCGGTCATCTGGCTGATCAGATGGTCGATGAACGCCTGCTTGTCCTGCAGGGGCGGGGCGGAGGGGGCGGCGAGGGCCGCCTGACTGGCAAGGCCCATGGCCAGGCCCAGCAAAGACAGTTTCATCATCAATTCCGTTATGGGGCCTCTGCCGTATCCACGGTGATACGTGCGCGGCCGAGTTTTTCAGGCGGCTATTGTTGTACGATTTGCAGGCATTTCTTCCAGCGGCGGATTATGCCTGAATATGTCGCCTGCGGACGAAGCCCCGAATGCCGGGACAACAACTATAAGAACGCTCAAGAGACCGACGGCATGACCCCCCTCGACGAATACCATCAGCGCCAGATCGCTGAAGCCATTGCCCGTGCCGAGCGGCGCACCGATGCCGAACTGGTGACGGTGCTGGCCCGCCGTGCCGATGATTACGCCTATTGGCCTTTGTTCTGGGCCGCCGTGCTGGCGCTGGCCGTGCCGTGCCTGATGCACTGGCTGCTGGGCTGGCCCGGCGTGCGTGGCCTGCTGGTGGCCAATGTGCTGCTGTTCGTCGGCCTGTGCCTGCTGCTGCGCAACCCACGCCTGGCCGGCTGGCTGATCCCCCGGGCATTGCGCCGCTGGCGCGCTTCGCGCCTGGCCCGCCAACAGTTTCGCGAGCAGAACCTGCAGCGTACTGCTGGAGCCACGGGCGTACTGATTTTCGTCAGCGAGGCGGAGCGGCATGTGGAGATCCTGGTCGACCGCGGCATCGAGCACTACCTGGATGCCTCCGCCCGCGCGGCCATCGTCGCCCGCTTTGCCGAACAGGTACGCCAGGGCCGCACCTTGCAGGGTTTTGTCGAGTGCATCGAGGCGTGCGGCGAGCTGCTCAGCGAGCACGTGCCACCTACCCATGCGCGTAACGAGTTGCCCAACCGGCTGGTGATTCTCGATTGAGTCGGCGTCCGATGGCTTGATGCTTCCCCTGTGGGAGCGGGCGCGCCCGCGAAACAGGCAACGCGGTGGGCACCGGCTTCGCCGGTGTTCGCGGGCAAGCCCGCTCCCACAGAATTGTACATAACTCATTGAATTAGCGGGGATTCTGTGGGAGCGGCTTTAGCCGCGAACACCGGCGCAGCCGGTGCCATGCACACAGGGTACGCGGGCCGCTTGCGAATTCAGCTCTCTACGCGACAGCGCAGCCCAAAGGACTGGGCGATCTCCCACAGGAAGTTAGCCACCCTGTAGAATGCGTGCATTGCGCCAAGCGCTCCCCGCTATCCGAGGCACCGTTTCTCCATGTCCGCCAGTTCTTCTGCCCCATCCGCGCCGGATGCGCGCACCCAGTTTCTCGACCTGCTGAAAGCCGCCTTGCATGGCAATACCTTGGTCAAACTGGTGCTGGCGCGCCATGTCGGTGCCGACCAGACCTTGCAACGGATCATCGCCAAGCCGCTGCAGGTCAAGGGCCAGCCGTGCCTGTCGCTGGTCTACCGCCACCAGACCCGCGACATCACCCGCAACCTGGCGCTGGACCAGGCCCAGGCGCTGGTCACCGAGCTGCTGCCGGACAGCTTCCGCAACGCGCACCTGTTCGACGCCGACGGTGAAGTGCAGCTGACCTTCAGCAAGAAGGGCAAGCCCATGCTCCAGCGCCACGGCGCACAGGCCCCGCGTGAAGCTGCCACCAGCAGTGGCCATGACCGCGAGAAGAAGCGCTACCTGGAGCTGTCACGGCCGTTCCTGCGTGACCTCGGCGTAACTGACGCACAAGGCGCGCTGATCCCGTCCATGTCGCGCAAGTGGAAGCAGATCAACAAGTTCATCGAAGTCTTCGACCACGCCCTGGCCAGCGCCCCTGTGCCGGTGGAGCAGGCGCTGCGGGTGGCCGACTTCGGCTCGGGCAAGGGCTACCTGACCTTTGCCATGCATGACTACCTGCGCAACAGCCTGGGCCGCGAAGCGCAGGTAACCGGCGTCGAGTTGCGCCAGGACATGGTCGACCTGTGCAACGCCGCCGCCTCGCGCCTGGAACACCCAGGCCTGGAATTCCAGTGTGGCGACGTGCGTAGCGTGGTGCCCGAGGCCATCGAGGTGATGATCGCCCTGCATGCCTGTGACATCGCCACCGACTACGCCATCCACACCGGGATCCGCTGCAACGCCGCGATCATCATGTGCTCGCCGTGCTGCCACAAGCAGATCCGCCCGCAACTGCACAGCCCGGGGTTGTTGCAACCGATGCTGCAGTACGGCCTGCACCTGGGCCAGCAGGCCGAGATGTTGACCGACAGCCTGCGCGCGCTGTACCTGGAAGCCTGCGGGTACGAGACCAAGGTGTTCGAGTTCATCTCGCTGGAGCACACCAACAAGAACAAGATGATTCTTGCGGTGAAGCGGCGCCAGGCAGGGGACAACGGGGCGTTGCTGGAGAAGATTGCCCAGCTCAAGGCATTCTATGGGGTGCAGGAGCATTGCCTGGAAACGTTGTTGCGGGCGGATGGGTTGCTCTGATTGTTGCCACCGTTTGACCTGCTCACGCGTGCCTCTGTGGGAGCGGGCGTGCCCGCGAACACCGGCGAAGCCGGTGCCAGCCTCCGCGTTGTATTCTTCGCGGGCATGCCCGCTCCCACAGCGCTCCCAAAGGGCTTGGCGTACTCCTACAGGAATAGCGAAACGCCCATTCTTCCAATCAGAAAGATCAAGAGGATTAAAAAGAAGGTGCGGATAAACCGGCTTCCGTAACGTAATGCCAGGAAAGTACCCGTCAACGAACCTGCAACATTGCAGGCAGCCACCACACCACCGATTGTCCATAGCACATGGCCGGAGGGGATGAAGAAAAGCAGTGCCGCAGTAAATGTACCCAGGTTGACCAACTTTGCAGAGGCCGATGCGTTCAGGAAGTCGAAACCAAAATATTTGACGAAAATGAACAGCAGCAAGCTGCCACTGCCGGGTCCAAAGATACCATCGTAGAAGCCGATGGTGCCACCAAAGAAAATACCCAGTACGATTTCTTTCTTGCCGCATTGTATAGATGTATGGGTTTGCCCAAGGTCTTTCTTGATGAATGTATAAATTGCCATTGCTACCAGAACGACGAAGACAATGTACTCCATCAAGGCTTTGGGCGCCAGCGAGACGGAGTAGGCGCCCAGGAATGCAAAGACAAACGCAGAAAGTGCTGTCGGTAGCATCAGTCGCCATACGATCTTGATTCGTTTCGCATAGCTCAGGGTGGAGAAAATGTTACCCGCGAAAACAGCGACTTTGTTAGTGCCAAATACGGTGGCCAAACTGTGGTTTGGCAGTGCGTGAAGGAGGGCGGGGACTTGCACAAGCCCTCCGCCACCTACTGCTGCATCAATTAATCCGCCGCAAAAAGCGAAAAGGCCCAGAGTGATCAGAGCGTGCTCGAATTCCATGGGTGACACCAGGTTTATGAGTGGAGATCTATCGGCTTTTTGATACGGCAGTCAGGCGTGTGGCCGATCAAATCGGTCAGTTAATTTGGCTCAAGACCTCGCGAAGGTTATAAAGCGCCTTGCCAACACGTTGGTTGTAATCAAGCATGATCGTCTGCAGTCGAACTGGGTCAAAGGTCAGTCCTGTAACCCGGCCATACGCTTGCGCAGCGGCCAAGGCATGCAGACCATGCTTGTTCTCGACTTCGCCGGAATGGCTGAGTACATAGCCTTTTGCGTTTCTTAGATCATTGGTATTTGAACCAAGTGACGGGTTGATAGCCAAAAGTTTATCTTCAATGTGTTGGGCGAGAAAATTGTACTCGCGTCCATTCCAGAGTTCAGATGCGATGGAGACCATCATGGCATTCATCATGGATTGCATATATTCGATAGAATTCATCGGAAGTTTATTCCCTGCTACGCCAACGCTGTAGAGGAAACCGGAGAAATCGTTACACTGCTTTACAGAGAATCGGTCTTGACTCCAGTCGGTTGCGCTGAAGGCGCCTGTCATGTTCGGGTACATTCCATCATGTCCCTCATGTCCTAAGCCGAAATCATCTTTTGCAACTTCGTGCATGTGGGCCATGACGATGCAATGACCACTTTGCTTCTCCAGCGGTAGGGATAGGGTGTCATTCGACAATCGCATGATGACCTTTGCGGAGACCAAGCTTGTCGTTTTATGTGTCTCATTCCATCCGTTGAAGAACTTTAAAACTCCTATGTCAGTATTTTTCTTTTCTA
Organism: Pseudomonas sp. 43(2021); assembly: GCF_017490805.1. Taxonomy (NCBI): domain Bacteria; kingdom Pseudomonadati; phylum Pseudomonadota; class Gammaproteobacteria; order Pseudomonadales; family Pseudomonadaceae; genus Pseudomonas; species Pseudomonas sp. 43(2021). Next base: position 21,323 of record NZ_JAFGYJ010000028.1, on the reverse strand, counting down.
GAAAGAGTTGAAAGGCACTTTCGGTAAGGTGGTGAGAGTCCTGCGTGATGGGATGGTTGAGCACTTCGATCATTGCTTTTTGAATTGCAGGTATGTCCTCAATCTTGGCGAGTAGAGGTTTTCTTCTATGGTCTATGCTGAGTTGTCGTCCAGGTATTTTCAGGTTTTGCAAGTGGCTGGGTAATGATTCGATAAATTTATGTCCAAACTCCTGCATTGATATCGTGTTTTTGAAGAGGCTTTTCCTGTTGTTTTTGGGCATGTGTACCACCTATAAGCAAGCGAGTGAGTGGCCAATGTCGTACTGATGGATAAGGTGTGGAAGGTAGCTAATTTTGTGTTGAATATTATTGTTGTTATGGGTAGTGGTGGTAGGTCCTGATGGTTTTTCTAGGGTATTTAAAGTTCGGCACGAAGAGGCGTGAGCTTTTTGTTAGGGTAGAAAGATGCATGGATGACATTGAGTTTGTCCCTGTTTGGCCTTTGTTTTTTGAGGTCCATTTCGTGCAATAATGACATCACTGTTTTTTTGCTGAAGTCAACAGGTTTTTTAGGGTGTTTGTTTCTGGGGGTAGTTAAGTGCTGGTGGGCGGTGTTATTCCTATGGAAGTTTCTTTTAAAGCTGTAGGAAAGTTTTTTGTTCTTAAGTGGGTTGTGTTTTTGCATTCGTAGGTGCGATCACAGGCTTCGTTATCTTTTGGTTATGGAGCTTGAGTTTGTCTTGAACTCTCAGTTCTCTACCTGTAGTCGTATAGATGCATTCCTCGACCTCTTGAGAGCGATGGATTATTTCAACGCCCTGATCGGCATGCCCTGTGATCGTCAATGCAGCGCTGGCCCCCACAAGCTCCTGAGTCGCTCGACAAAGTGCTGCTTCTGGTTGACCACCGAAGCCTCGCTCAACGGCCGGATGGCAATCGACAGGTGCACCGGACGCGCGTTTGGTGAATAGCCAAACGGCTTCCATAACGCCAGGCTGGCGCCATTGCTTCTCAGCAGAGTGAGCCTTGGGCAAATGATTTATCAGCGGCTCTTGTGAAGCGCAGCACTCGGTAACACGTTATCCGGCACGGACGCATTTGCACCTTTCAGGGGCTCGGCTTCGCTGGCTGATGCTCCAGGCTGACGGGCCTGCCGATATTCGCTGGGCGTGCAGTTGCTGACCTGCTTGAAGGCGCGGGCGAAGTAGGACGGGTCCTTGAAACCTGCCTCATAGCCGATGCTGGTAATCGGCATCTGGCTGTTGACCAGCAGGTCCATGGCCAGGTTCATGCGCTTGCTCAGGATGTAATCCAGAAACCCCACGCCGTTGACCTCCTTGAACAGGCGGCTGAAGCGAGCGGTAGTCATTCCGCAGCGCTGCGCCAGGTCCTTTTGATCGATGCATTCGCGAAAATGCTGGTCGATGTACGGCATCACCTTGCTGAGCGCCTGGTGCTTGTGGTGTTCGCCAGTCAGGCGAATGCTGTCGGGCAGCGACGGCAGATGGTCGATCTGCTGCGAATTGCCCTGACTCTTGATAGTGCGGCGGACTTCGCAAAGCTGCTTCAGGACGCCGAGGTAGCGACTCATCTCGCTGGCTGTAAGCGGCAACACCAGATATTCCCAGACACGCGAACGCATGGCCCAGACGGCCAGTTCTTCGGAGTGCTGCACCGTGAGCATGGTGATCGGGATGGCAGGCGAGCTGCGCTTTACCTCAAGGAGCAGGTTGAGGTTCAGGGTGTCGGGACGATCGAAATGCATGCAGATCATGTCTGCCTGCTGACGTTCGGAATGCGCGACCGTCTTTGCCAGCTTGCAATCGCAGACATGACTGAACTGTGCCATCAAGGCTTCGGTGGAGCGATCACGTGTCAGATCGAACCACAACAACAGGGGCTTTTTGCCCGGGTTAGACATCATGACCTAACCTGCTCCTGAGGGTGTCCCTACGTGCTGCAGTATTGACAACATGCCATCAGCTCGCCGATTGATTTGGTTATTAGGCTAGCTAGTTTTTGTCTATTGCGTTCTATGTGTTGTCTAAAGCCCTGATGTTAGACGGGCTGCGGATTTTTGTTGGTGTTTGGCCAGAACGACCGCTTGTCGCCTTTGACTGAGTGGGCCGTACGCTTATGCTGAATCGAGTGCAAATGCGTTCGAAAGTGCTTCTCACATTATCCTTTCCCGCTTGTTTCCCTGGTGGCCTGTCACTTTTTTCGATGCTGGCAAATGGCCGCAAAAAAGTCCTAGCGATTCGCAAAAATCTCCTAACCACCACTGTCACCGTCTGACTAGGATTCCCAACAGGTAGTGCAAAACACCACTGCCTGGGAATAAAAATAATGTCCTTAGCGAGGTGAGCGAAATGAATATGCAAACTTTCAAGGCTTCGTTGATGAAGTTCGTCAAAGATGAAGATGGCCTGACCGTCGTGGAATATGCGGTAGCAGGTGGGTTGGTTGCCCTCGCCCTTATTACTGCGTTCACCAACTTGGGAACCGCGGTCAAGGGGAAAATCAACGGGCTGATCACTGCGCTTGGAGGCACCGCTGCCCCTTGAACTCATTCTTAACTAAGCCCCAAGGGGGATGCAGCAATGTCAGCAGAGTCTCTGTTCGCCATTGTCGTGCTGCTAGGGCTGCTGGGTATTGCGGTGGTCGGGGATCTTCGTAACCACCGCATTCCCAACTTTCTGGTCTTGCTGGGGTTGGGGTTGGGGTTGGCAGGCCAGGTTTATTCCGCAGAACTTACCGGGCTAGGTTATGGCGTACTGGGTATGTTTATCGGATTTGCCGTGTTTATTCCGATTTACGCGCTGGGGGGCATGGCAGCCGGCGACGTCAAACTTATGGCCATGGTCGGTAGTTTTCTTACACCGCCTGACGCACTTTCAGCAGCACTTTTTAGCCTGATCGCCGGTGGCGTGTGCGGGATGTTGATAGTGCTCCTGCGCGGACAGTTGAAACAGACGTTAGAACGCTACTGGTTGATCTTGACTGCGCAGGCCTATTTTGCGCCGAAGGCGGATGAGGTGGCAGGTAAACCGTTCCCTTATTCAGTCGCGATCCTGTCCGGAACCCTTGTCAGCCTTTATTGGCAACCGCTTGGCCTATAGCCTGGGAGGCTAACAATGTACGCACTCAGAGACAGTGGTGCCTGCGCCTGTGCCAAGGACGCAGTGCAGGGCCTGGCACCTCAGCCACGTACGGTTCGCGAGACTGGCCTGGCAGAAAGCTTTCTCGGTGATTTGTTGTGCAAGCACCTGCATGACGCCGGTACGCTGGACCTGTCGCGTCTGGTGGAGCGCCTGGCGCTGACCGGTGCGGTGGTGGAAGAAGTGCTGGCCTTTCTGCGCAAGGATGGCCGCGTCGAAGTACTGGGCCAGGTCGGTGTGCAAACGGGGGGGCAGGTGCTGCGCTACGGCTTGACCGAACGTGGTCGCGGTACCGCCCGTGATGCACTGGCGCGCAGCGGCTACATCGGCGCGGCGCCCTTCCCGGTAAGTGCCTACCGTGACCTGCTCAAGCTGCAGACCATTCACCATGGACGCATCACTACGCAGGACATGCATACGGCCTTCACCGGTGTCGTGCTTTCGGAGAGCATGCTCGATCAACTGGGCGTAGCGCTGAACTCCGGGCGCGCAATCATGATTTACGGCCCCGCAGGCACCGGCAAGACCTACGTCAGCAGCCGGTTGATTCGCCTGTTCGCCGAATACATCTGGGTCCCTCATGCCATAGAGATCAACGAGTCGGTCATCGAGGTGTATGACCCCCAGGTGCATCAGCGCCTGGAGGAAGAGAGCCAACCGAACAGCCTGTTGCTCAACGAAGGAATCGATCGCCGGCTGGTGCGATGTAAGCGCCCGGTCGTTATCACCGGCGGTGAACTGGGCATGGAGCAACTGGATGTCCGTTTCGATCCCATTACCCGTCAGTACCAGGCCTCCCTGCAGCTCAAGGCCAGCAATGGCCTGTTCATCATCGACGACATGGGGCGCCAGCGCATGGCCCCGGCCGAACTGCTCAACCGCTGGATCGTGCCGATGGAAGAGAAGCGCGACTTCCTCAACCTTGGCGGCGGGCGTCATTGCGAGCTGCCGTTCGATCTGGTGCTGGTGTTCTCCACCAACCTCAACCCGCTGGAGCTGGCTGACGAGGCTTTCTTGCGGCGCATTGGCTACAAGCTGCAGTTCAGCTACCTGAAAGTCGATGAGTACGAACGCATCTGGCGCCAGGAATGCGAACGCCTGGGCCTGGCTTACGATCCGTCGCTGTTGCGCTATGCGCTACAGACGCTGTACGAGGCCGAAGGCGTGCCGCTGGTGCCATGCCACCCTCGCGACCTGCTGAGCATGGCGCTCGACCGCCAGCGATACCAGGGCGGCGATGGTCCGCTGTCGCCGCAGGAGCTGGAATGGGCCTGGCACAGCTACTTCGTTCAGATCGACTTCCTCGGATAAGGAGTTGCAGACATGAGCGCCCGTACGCTTACCCTGATTGCTGTTTCCCTGACCCTGGGGCTTGGTGCCGCCTGGATGGCCAACAACTGGCTCAATGGGCGGCTCAACACCACCCCGGATGACAACATGAAGAACGTGGTGGTCGCCACGGTGGAGATCCCGTTCGGGCAGATGATCGAGGCCCAGCAGGTTGCCATCGTGCGCATGCCCAAGGATGCGGTACCCGATGATGCCTTCGACAGCAACGAAAAGGTGCTGGGCAAGATCGCCACCTTCGCCCTGCTGCGCGGCGATGTCCTGCGCAGCGCACGCCTGGCCGAGCACCTGGGTGGCAGTACCCTGGCTTCGTTGATCGCTCCTGACAAACGTGCCATTTCGGTGCGTGTCGATGACGTGGTCGGGGTGGGGGGCTTCCTCTTGCCGGGTAACCGGGTCGATGTACTGGCGACCAGGCAAAGCAATGGCAGCAGTAATGAAGCAGAGTCCACGACCATCCTCCAGGACTTGCGGGTGTTGGCCGTGGACCAGACCGCGGGGACGGACAAGACGCAACCGGTGGTGGTGCGTGCCGTGACCCTGGAAATGTCGGCCAAAGAGGCCGAGGTCCTGGTCAAGGCGCAATCGGAAGGGAGGTTGCAACTGGCCCTGCGCAACCCGCTGGACGCTAAGAAGCAGCCACCAGTCGTTGCCACTGTCGAGCCGGCCAAGGCCGCGCCGCCAGCCGCCAGGCCGCAACCAAAACCGGTGGTGAATCGCAGCAGTGGCGTTGGCGCGGTCACCATCATCCGCGGGACTGAAGTCGAGATAGCAAAAGCAAGGTTTTAAGGCAGCTGGCTTCCGAATAGCTAACCTTCGGCAGGAACAAGATCACCTCGCAGGGAGTAGTCAATGAATACTTTGCAGAGACTAGGGCTGTACCTGTTGTGTGGGCTGGGTACGCAGCTGCTGTTCGCTGGCGTGGCGCAGGCTGAAGGACCGGGGGCGGGATACCGCGCCATGCCGGCGGCCAATACCAACATGATCCAGGTACCCATCTACAAGTCGCGGACGATCAGCGCTCGTACACCGGTCAGGAAAATCTCGGTCGGCAACCCGGATATTGCCGACATCCTCATCACCAGCCCGACCCAGCTCTATCTGCTCGGCCGTTCTCTGGGCACTACCAACGTGTTGCTTTGGGACAGCAACAACCGCTTGATCGAGACCCTGGATGTGGAGGTCGTGCATGACCTCACCGGGCTCAAGACCAAACTGCACCAGCTGCTGCCCGAGGAAAGCATCGAGGTGTTCAGTGCCCAGGGCGCGCTGGTGCTGCGTGGCCAGGTGCGCAGCGCTGCCGCCATGGACACGGCGATGAAGGTTGCCAAGACCTATGCCGCGCAAACCGCCAGCGTGGTGCAAGGCAAGGGTGAAGCTGCTGAGGCGACGCCGACCCAGTCGCTGGAGGTGATCAACCTGCTCAGTGTCGGTGGCAGCCAGCAGGTAATGCTGGAAGTCAAGGTGGCGGAGATGCAGCGCAGCCTGATCAAGAACCTCAACGTGCGCTTCAATGCCCTTGGCACCTCCGGCAACTGGAGCGGTGGCGGGTTCAACAATGGTCAAGGGCTGGGCCTGACTCCCGGTGGCGGGTCGATCCTTTCGCCTGGTTCGTTGATTGGTGGCGGCAAAGGGTTGTTCGCCCAGTTCCTGTCCGACGATTTCCTCTTCAACGTGGTGCTGGAGGCGTCCAAGGACAATGGTTCGGCCAAAGTGCTGGCTGAACCCACCCTCACCACGCTGACCGGCCAGCAGGCGGAGTTCATTTCAGGTGGCGAGTTCCCGGTGCCGATCACCGAGGATGACGGCATCACCGTCGAATACAAGGAATTCGGGGTCGGGGTGAAGTTCCTGCCGGTGGTGCTCGACTCCGGGCGCATCAACCTCAACCTGAATGTCTCGGTGAGCGAGCTTTCCAACGTCAACTCGCTGGTGCTGGACACGGGCCTGAGCAGTGTCCTGGGCGATGGTGTTACCCAGGTCATTCCGTCGCTGACCAAGCGCAGTGCCGAGTCCACGGTCGAACTTGGCAATGGCCAGACCATCGCCATTGCCGGCTTGATCAGTGAGAACACCCGCGATTTCGTCAGCCGTTTCCCAGGGCTGGGGGACCTGCCGATACTCGGGCACCTGTTCCGCAGCCAATCGTTCATCAACGGTGAAACCGAACTGGTGATCCTGGTGACGCCGCACCTCGCCAAGCCTGTGGATGCCAAGGCGGTGCGCCTGCCCACCGAGAAGTTCGTCGAGCCCAGTGACCTGGACTTCTACCTGCTCGGCAAGACCAAGGGCAGTGAGCCTGGGCGCGCGGTGCCCGTCAGCCTCGGGGTCAGCGGTGGCAACTTTGGCCATGATGTTAACTGATCGGAGAGAACCAGCATGAAAAGCATGATCGTGGGTTGCGCGCTTGTATCGGGGTTGTCCGGCTGCATGACGTATGACGAAGGGCGCGTTGGTCCGTTGGGCTACAGCGTCTACCAGACCACCTACCAGCAGATTGCCGACAAGCAAGTGGCCGCCAACCCAGGCACCGAACTGCCTGCCGCCGGCGCCGATGGGCCATTGCTGGAGAATGTGATCAATGGTTATCGGGGGGCGACTGGCGATGCGCAGCAGGTCGGTCAGCCGATCCAGATCCAAGTCACTGATTCAACTCGCTGATTGAGGGTGTGACCATGTCTCCTCGAGCTCAACGGATGTTCACCGCGCGGCCAGGCCAACAGCGGGGGGCAGTGACTGTCATGATCGTGATCGCTCTGGTAGCGATATTGATGATGGCAGCGTTGGTGCTCGACGGGGGCCACATGCTGTTGAACAAGACACGCTTGCAGAATGCTGTGGACGCTGCCGCCCTGAGTGGCGCAAAGACCCTGAGCCAGGTGATGGGCTCTGGCAATAGTGCCAGTACCGCGCGAGCCGCCGCGCTCTTCACCCTGAACGAAAATGCCAAGGCCGCAGGCAACAACGAACTGTTGACGGCAATCGGCGGCAACCCTGGAGCATTCGCCGTGGTGGAGCTGGCAGACAATGTCTATGGGCCTTTCTCCTTCCCGGGGCCGGTCAATGCCACTTATGTGCGGGTCTCGGTATCGAATTACTCACTGGCGGGTTTTTTCTGGAGCTTCGCCCAGTCAATCGGTACGGGAACCGTGGGGGCCAAGAGCGTGACGGCGATTGCCACCGCCGGGCCGAGCCCGACCAGCCCATGCGATCTTGCGCCGCTGCTGGTGTGTGGCAACCCGGCTCAATACAACCCGGATGCGGGCATGTTCTGGGGCTATCGTTTCGGTGACCTGGAGGTCTTGAAGTCAGCCGCCAAGAACAGTGACCCCATTGGCCCCGGCAATTTCCAGCTGCTCGATTTTGGCTCGGGCGGCAAGGAGGTTGGCGAACTCATGGCTGGCGGCGGCTCGGTTTGCCGCAATGTCGGGGAAAACGTCGACACCAAGCCAGGCAACACGGTGGGCCCTTCCGTTCAAGGTTTGAATACGCGCTTTGGCGACTACACAGGGTCGTTCAAGGGGACGGACTATCCGCCCGACCTGGTGACGACCTACGACAACCCGAAGATCAAGTACAACGACAGCACCACACCGGCGCGACTGGAGCATCAGGGCCAACCTGTCACTTCGAGCAATGGCAACCTCTCTGCTGGCGGTACGTCGCTGTTCGATTACAACGATTATGCCGCTCAGAGCGCCGCATGTGTCGCCGGCGGGGGGACGGGGTGCCAGTCAAACGGAGTTTTCGAGCGGCGGATACTGAAGATCGTAGTGGGCAACTGCTCGGGCAAGAACGCGGGGGCATCCTCGATTCCGGTCCTCGGTTTCGGTTGCTTCTATGTAGTGCAGCCGGCCGATAATTCGGGCGGGAATTCGCAGATCTTCGGCCAGTTCGTCAAGCAATGCGAAGGCGACAACGTACCTGGGCCCACGCCGCAAGACGATTCCGGCCCGCAGATCATCCAGCTGTACAAAACCTTTCTCAACGGCAGTGGCACACCGAGCATCGACTCCTGAGGAACTGTCATGGAACTTCACCGGCTCAAGCGTGCGCAGCGCCAGCAAGGGGTGGCAATCGTCGAGTTCACCATCACCCTGCCGCTGTTGCTCCTGACCTTGCTGGCCTTTGGCGAATTTGGCCGCATGCTTTACCAGTACAACAGTCTGCTGCAAGGCAGCCGTGATGCCGCGCGCTTCGTCGCCAGCCAGGCCTGGAACTCGACCTTGGGCAAGGTCGAGGTGAGCGCTGATCTCGAGTGCATGACCAAGAAAGTGGCGGTGTACGGTGCACCTTCCGCGCCGCCCTGCAGCCTGACCGGCATGCCGGCCAACATCACTGTGCAGGTGGCCAAGGTGGCAGGCACCAACGACCACGTGCAGGTGACCATCAGCTCTGTCTTTTCCCCGCTGGTCGCCAACGGCATTCCTGCCTTTATTGGCGGCAGCACGGCGCTGAACTTCCCATTGGTCGCCACCACCGTGATGAGGGCACTGTGATGAAGCGCAGAGGCATGCAGGAAGGCGTCTACGTCGTAGAGTTCGCGATCATCAGCGCATTGCTGTTCACGCTGTTGTTTGGGGTGCTGGAAATAGGCCGGTTGTACTACACCGTGAACGTGCTGAATGAATCCGTTCGGCGTGGCGCACGTCTGGCAGCGGTCTGCAATATCAGCGACCCGGTAGTGCTGCGTCGGGCGATATTCAACAGCGCCGGCAACAGTGGCGCCAGTACCCTGCTGGCCGACCTGGACACCGGGGACCTGACCCTGCGTTACCTGGACAAGAACGGCGCGCTGGTAGCCAACCCCGGTGATCTGGTGAGTGCCACCGGGTTTGCCGCTGTCCGCTATGTCCAGCTGACCCTGCAGAACTTTCAATTCAGCCTGTTTATTCCAGGTTTTGGGGTGCCCATTACCCTGCCAGTATTCAAGGCGACCTTACCTCGCGAAAGCCTCGGGCGTCATACCGAGGCGGATGTCGCACCGGAGATCACGCCATGCTGAATCTTAGGGAGTCTTCCGTATCCGCTACCTCCATCAAGCCCGGGATGCGTCTGTTGATCAGCAGCTCCGACGCCTTGGCCTTGCGTCAGTTGCAAGAGATCTGTCAGCGCATCTCCGGTCTGGAGGTGAATGTTCGCCAGGTGAGCAATGGGCATTCCGACCCGCTTTTCGGGCTGGACCGGAAGCCCGACTTCTTGCTCTTGCGTGTTGGCCACTTGTGGCGTGAGGAGCTGGCAGCCCTGTTGCAACGCCCGGCCCATGAACGCCCGCCGCTGTTGGTGTGCGGCCTGCTGGACGATCGGGAAGGCATGCGCCTGGCAATGCAGGCCGGTGCCCGCGATTTTCTGCCGGAACCCATCGTTGCCACGGAGCTTATCGCAGCCTTGAACCGTATGGTCATGGAGACCCAGACCAGCAGTACGGCAACCGGGAAACTGATCGCCGTGATGAATGCCAAGGGTGGCTCCGGCGGCACGGTACTGGCTTGTAACCTGGCGCATCAGCTCAGCCTCAAGGGCAACGCGCTGTTGCTTGACCTGGACTTGCAGTTTGGCAGTGTGTCGCATCACCTGGATGTCGCGCAGTCGCACACCCAACTGGATGTGTTGCAGCAGATAAAAGAGATGGACGGGGTGGCACTGCGCGGGTTCTGCAGCCATTTCAGCCCGTCCTTGCATGTGCTTGGCAGTCGCGCCAATGAGCTGTGCTTGCCGCAGGATGTCCAGGCCGAACAGCTCGATGCGCTGCTGCAGTTGGCGCGCGCCAACTATGATTGGGTCGTGGCGGACCTGCCACGGCAGATCGACCACATCACCGCGTCAGTGCTGGAGCAGGCGGACCGGGTGTACGTCGTGGTGCAGCAGAGCGTCAACCACCTGCGCGACGCCAGTTCCCTGGCGCGCATTCTGCGCGATGACCTGGGCGTACGCGGCAATCAGCTGGAGGTGGTGGTCAACCGCTACGACAAGGCGGCACCGGTCAGCCTCAAGGATATCGGCGAGGCGATGCGCTGCACCAATATCGTGAAGCTGCCCAATGACTTCAGCGTCATCAACCAGAGTCAGAACACGGGTGTGCCATTAGGCCTGCAAGCACCTCGGTCGGCGATCACCCAGGCGCTGCGTGGGATGGCCGAGGAACTGGTTGGCAAGCAGGTGGCCACTGACAGCGGACTGTTCAAACGCGCCTTCAAGCGTGTTTTTCGGGGGTGAACCATGCTTAGCGATTTCCGTAACCGTTTGCGCAAACAGGCAGTCACCCCCGAGGCATCGACGCCGTCGAAGCAGGGTGGCGCTGCGAAGGATCCGGCTGAGGCGTTGATGGCCTGGGAGCATTCAGCGCCGGACGTTCTTTTTGAAACCAGAAGCCAGGTCACCCAGGTGGAAGCCGAGTGGCGGGAGAAGACCTATCAGCAACTGCTCAAGGTCATGGACTTGTCCTTGCTCGACTCGCTCGAGCAGGCCGAGGCCGTGCGGCAGATCCGCGATATCTGCCAACGTCTGCTCGATGAGCATTCGGCGCCGGTGAGCTCCGCCAGCCGCCAGCTGATCATCAAGCAGATCACCGATGAAGTGCTTGGCCTTGGCCCGCTGGAGCCGCTGCTGGCCGACCACACGGTGTCCGACATTCTGGTCAACGGGCATGACTCGGTGTACGTCGAGCGGTTCGGCAAGTTGCAGCGCACCGATGTGCGTTTTCGCGACGATCAGCACCTGCTCAACATTATCGACCGCATCGTCTCCAGCCTCGGCCGGCGTATCGACGAGTCTTCGCCGTTGGTCGATGCCCGCCTCAAGGATGGTTCACGGGTCAATGCGATCATCCCGCCGCTGGCCATCGATGGGCCAAGTATCTCGATCCGCCGTTTCGCGGTGGACCTGCTCAATACCGACAGCCTGATCCAGGCGGGCGCCCTGACCCCGGCCATCGCGTTGCTGCTCAAGGCGATCGTGCGGGGCCGGCTGAACGTGCTGATCTCGGGCGGCACCGGCTGTGGCAAGACCACCATGCTCAATGTGCTGTCCAGTTTCATTCCCCACAACGAGCGCATTGTCACCATCGAGGACTCTGCCGAGCTGCAACTGCAGCAGCCACATGTGGTGCGCCTGGAAACACGGCCTGCGAACATCGAGGGGCGCGGCGAGGTGGGCCAGCGGGAGCTGGTGCGCAACAGCCTGCGGATGCGCCCGGACCGTATCGTGATCGGTGAGGTGCGTGGTGCCGAGGCGCTGGACATGCTGACGGCGATGAACACCGGCCACGATGGCTCACTGACTACCATCCACGCCAACACCGCTCGCGATGCGTTGGGCCGGGTCGAGAACATGGTCCTGATGTCTGGCGCCACGTTCCCGATCAAGGCCATGCGTCAGCAGATCGCATCGGCCATCGATGTGGTGATCCAGCTGGAGCGGCAGGAAGACGGCAAGCGGCGGTTGGTAAGCGTGCAGGAGATCAACGGCATGGAAGGCGAAATCATCACCATGACCGAGATCTTCTCTTTTGTCCGCAATGGTGTGGGCGAGCAGGGCCAGGTGCTTGGCGACTTCCGGCCGAGTGGCATGGTCCCGGCCTTTCGCGATGCCTTGGCCAAGCGCGGGATCGAACTGCCGCTGACGATGTTCAGGCCTGAATGGATGGAGGCTCGTCAGCCATGAGCCAGATACCCGGTGAATACATCCTGATATTTCTCGGCATGGTGTTCATTGCCGTGTTTCTCCTCAGCCAAGGGTTGGTGGTGCCGGTGTTCGGCGAGGCGGGCAAGGTACGTAAACGTATCCGCAGCCGACTGGTGATCCTGGAGCGCGCAAGCCATCTGCCGAACATGCAGACCGTGTTGCGGCAGAAATACCTGACTCGTTTGTCGCCGCTGGAGGCGTGGCTCGAGCAGTTACCCTTCATGGCGACGCTGACGCAAATGATCGAGCAGGCCGGGCATGAGTACCGGGCCTATCGGGTACTGCTGTTGGGGCTCGTGCTGGCAGCGGCTGCCGGGATGCTGGCCTGGCTGTTCTTTCCTTACTGGTGGTTGGCGCTGGCGGCTGCGTTCGTGGCGTTCTGGCTGCCGCTGCTGAAAATCACCCATGACCGTGGCAAGCGTTTCGCCCAGTTCGAAGAGGGTTTGCCGGATGCGCTGGAGGCCATGTGCCGGGCATTGCGCGCCGGACACCCCTTCAATGAAACCCTGCGCCTGGTGGCAGAGGAACACAAGGGGCCGGTGGCGCATGAATTCGGCCTGACCTTCGCCGATATCAACTACGGAAATGATGTGCGCCGGGCCATGCTTGGCCTGCTGGAGCGGATGCCCAGCATGACGGTGATGATGCTGGTCACCTCGATCCTCATTCACCGAGAGACCGGCGGCAACCTGACCGAAGTACTGGAGCGCCTGAGCAACCTGATCCGCGGGCGTTTCCGCTTTCAGCGCAAGGTCAAGACCATGTCGGCCGAAGGGCGTATGTCGGCTTGGGTGTTGGTGGCCATACCCTTCCTGTTGGCGGCAGCGATCATTATCACGAGCCCGGACTACCTGACGTTACTGATCAAGGATCCCACTGGGCAAATGTTGGTCATGGGGGCTTTTGGCTCAATGTTGGTGGGGATTTTCTGGATTCGTAAAATTATCCGTATCCAGATTTAGGCAGTTCTCGCATGGGGGCGTCGGTCATGGACTATTTGCTCGGTTTGTTGAGTGGGGTGACGGACAACGAGGCATTGGCACGCCTGCTGATCGTCGGTGCGATCGGGATGAGCACGGTCATTGCGGTCATCACCGTGACGTTGCTTGTGCTGGGGTTGCAGAGCCCGCTGCAACGCCGTCTTGCATTGATCAAGCGTGACCACTCCAGCGCTGCGCCCGGGCGGGAGGCGCCAGGAAACCTTCAGCTTCTACTGGAGCGGGTTGGTCGGCGCGTTACCCCGTCTACGGATGGACAGGTGTCAGCTACTCGAACCCTGTTGACCCACGCGGGTTATGGTTCGGCGTCGGCGGTACAGGTGTATTGGGCAGTGCGTTTGCTGTTGCCGTTGCTGCTGGTAGGCGTTTCGCTGTTGGTATTGCCACTGGTTCCGAACCTTTCCCTGATGACGGGCATGGGAGTGGTGGCCATGGGGGCTGCTAGCGGATGGCTATTGCCGGCAATGTATGTCGACAAGCGCAAGACGGCTCGGCAGGGGCGGTTGCGTGCGGCCTTTCCTGACGCCCTGGACCTGATGGTGGTTTGCGTGGAGTCGGGCCTGGCGTTGCCCCAGGCGATCGAGCGGGTGGCCGAAGAAATGGCGGTCAGCCAGGCCGAGCTGGCCGAGGAACTGGCGTTGGTCAATGCGCAGATCCGCGCCGGCATTTCCAGTACCGAAGCGCTCAGGCAACTGGCTGACCGCACCGGTCTGGAAGACATCCAGGGCCTGGTGAGCTTGTTGGCCCAGAGCATCCGCTTCGGTACCAGCGTAGCGGCTACCTTGCGCATCTATGCCGAGGAGTTTCGTGACCGGCGCATGCAGGCCGCCGAGGAAATGGGCGCGAAAATCGGGACAAAGCTGGTTTTTCCGCTAATTTTCTGTCTGTGGCCAAGCTTCTTTCTGGTAGCCATCGGCCCGGTGATCATCGGGATACTTAAAACGTTCGGGAAGCCATGACATGAACAGGATCAGCTTGCTGTTGACGATGATAGCCGTGCTCTCAGGTTGCCAGAGCACGGGGCCAGACCTGAATGGTGTACGTTCTGTCTACTCCGCTGGCAATTCGGTGCTCTACCAGGTGCAGTCGCAAAGCAACTCGCCCGACCAGGCGATGCAGGTGGCGGCAATGGCTTACCAGGCCGGTGACCTGGACCAGGCGCTGTACCAGTACTTGCGCGTCCTTGAGCTGGCGCCCGAACGTTATGAGGCGCTGGTCTGGGTTGGCCGTATCCACCGCGAACGCGGCAATAACCAGCTGGCCGAGATGGCCTTCACCGAGGTGCTGGGCAAGGCACCTGAAAACCCCGATGCCCTGACCGAAATGGGCCTGCTGAATCTGTCCATGCGTAAACATGAGCAAGCCAAGGCGATGCTGTTGAAGGCTGTTGCCGTGGATCAGCAGCGCTTCACCAAGGACCCGGCCAATACCCAGACAGGGGCGGCTGCGCTCAGGGTCGACAGCAAGTCACCGCTCAAGGCCTACAACGGGCTGGGGGTGCTCGCGGATCTGGCCGACAACTTCGCCGAGGCGCAGACGTACTACCGCCTGGCCGAGCTCATCGATCCACGTTCGGCGTTGGTGCAGAACAGCCTGGGGTATTCCTACTACATGGCCGGGCAATGGGCCGATGCCGAGCTACGCTACAAACGTGGCGTGAGCTACGACGGGACCTACAAACCGCTTTGGCGCAACTATGGGTTGCTGCTGGCTCGCATGGGGCGCTATGAGGAGGCTGTGTCTGCCTTCGAACAGGTCGAAAAGCGTGCCGAAGCCAGCAATGATGTCGGCTATGTCTGCCTGGTGGAAGGCAAGCTGGATGTGGCCGAGCAGTTTTTCCGCAGCGCCATCGAGTTGTCGCCGGGGCACTATCCCATCGCCTGGGAAAACCTGAACAGGGTCCAGCAGATTCGGCAAATCCGCCAGATGGGCGGCGATGTGGCGATGCCCGAGCCCATTGCAGTTGGCCCGGCCGTGCAGGTGACAACGGCATCGGCGCCTTGATGGGCCGCAAAGCGGCCCCTGATGGGTTCATTTCACCTGTGGGTGAGCGGTGCTTCAATAGCCAGCGCTGCTTGCCCCAACGGATGCGTACCGGCATCAAAGAAATGCAGCGCTGTCCCCGGCATATCCCCGAAGCGATCGATGAAATGCTGCTTCTGGTTGATCACCGATGCCTCGCTCAACGGCCTTATGGCAATCGACAGATGCGTCGGTCGGGCCAGCCGGATGGCTTCGAGCAGGTGCTGGTCACTGCTGTCCAGGTGCTGCCCGAACAGGCATAGCCCTTGGCTTTCCCGCGCCAGTTGCCCCAGGCACCAGCCCAGGTAATCCGAGTTGCGGATGGCGCGCAGTTTCTCGTCGCTGCGGTCTTCGTTGACGAACAGCGGCACTTCGCCCGGGATGTTCACGGCAAAACCATCGAGCAGTTCGGCGCTGTCGGCGCTGCGTTGACGGGTGGTGCCGTCGGGCAGCTTCAGCAGGTGCAGGCCACCATGCAGGTGCAGCACCCGGGTGCCTTCGCCGCTGGTGCGGCGCACGTCGAAGAAACCTTGCTCGTCGAACAGTTCGGCGAAGCCGTGCGGGGCGTGTCGCACGGCCCAGGGTAGCAGCAGGTCATAGTTGCTGGTGTAGACGCTGCGGTAGCCGCGCAGGGCCTGGTTGAGGGTTGCCAGGGTGGCCGCCGGCATGAGTGGCCACGGCAGGTGCACCGTGCGTACGGCGTGGATCAGCGCTTCCTTGATCGAGTAGTAGCGGTTCAGCGGCGCGGTGGAGTTGATGGCCAGCGCGGCGTTGGCGCGCACTGTGGTGTTGAGGGTGCTGAGTACCGGCTCGAACAGTTCCGTGCCCAGCGACTTGAACAATGCCTGGTCGCTGACGGCCAGGCCTTTCTTGCGACCGGCGCGTTGCGCTTCCTCGAACAGCGAGAAGTAACCGAACGGCTTCCACAGCGCGCGGCTGGCGCCGTTGCCCAGCAGTAGTGCGTCGCAAGGGTGTAGGGCGGCGAGTTCTGGCCAGGGGGTGAGGGTGGCGTCGAGTGCGGGCATGCTGGGGTCCGTTGGGTGGAGCGGGAACGGGGGCGACTTTAGCATGTCATGCAAGGTGTGCGAGGGTTGTATCCAGGCAAGGGCCTTGTGTCGGCAATGCCGGCCTCTTCGCGGGTGAACCCGCTCCCACAGGTACTGCACTGAATTCGAGGGCAGTACCTGTGGGAGCTGGCTAGCCGGCGACAGGGGCAGTGGCAACAATGCATCTCTTCAACCTTGCTCAGCCACCTTCACACTGCGACTCCTGTTACGCCACAGCCGATACGCGCGGATGCCCGCCCGCACCGAGCCGAACAGCAGTTTGTCTTCCATCTCCCTTGCCATCCCCGAGCGCACCAGCATGCGCAGGAAGGTGCCGCGGGCGCGGGCGATGGCGAAGAAGATGCCCTGGGCCGCCAGGGTGTCGCGTACCTCGCGCAGGGCGGCGATGCCGCTGACGTCGATACTGGTTACCGCTTCGGCGTCGAACAGCACGGCCTTGGGCTGGTCCTGGCTCTGCACCGCTTCGAGCAGGCGCATCTTGAAGTAGTCGGCGTTGAAGAACAGGATCGCGTCGTCGAAGCGGTATACCACCAGGCCTGGCACGGTACGGGCATCCTTGTGTTTGTGGATGTCCACCTGGCCTTCGGTGCCCGGCAGCCAGCCCAGTACCGCGTCGGTGGGCTGGTAGATGCTGTACAGCAGGCGCAGGATCGCCAGGGTCACGGCAAACACGATGCCGGGCAGCACGCCCAGGCTCAGCACGCCAACCGTGGTAAGCAGGCACAGCCAGAACTCGAAGCGGCTCAGGCGGCGGATGTGCCTAAGCGACTTGATATCGATCAGCCCCCAGCCGGCCATCAGCAGCACGGCGCCCAGCGCAGCCTGCGGGATCCACGCCATCGGTGCGGTGAAGAACAGCAGGATCAGGGCGATGACCAGCGCAGCAATGATGCCCACCAGCTGGCTTTTGCCACCGACCATGTCGTTGACCGCGGTGCGCGAGTCGGCGCCGCTGATGGCAAAGCCTTGGGAAACCCCGGCTGCCAGGTTGCTTACGCCCAGGGCGACGAATTCGTGGTTGGCGTTGATCGCGTAGCCGTGCCGGGCGGCAAAGCTGCGTGCGGTGAGCATGGCGCTGCAGAAGCTGACGGTGGCGATACCCAGGGCATCGCGCAGCAGGCTTTTCATTTCTGCCAGGTTACTGTGTGGCCAGGCCAGCTGCGGGATGCCGGCAGGTACCGGACCGAGTATGGCGACGCCGAAGCGATCGAGGCCGAACAGGCCGACCAGCAGCATGAACAGCGCCACTACCGTTAGTGCCGCGGGCAGGCGCGGGTAGCGCCGTGGCAGCCAGATCAGCAGGCCCAGTGCGGCGATGCCGATGAGCAGCGTCACCCAGTGGATTTCGCCCAGGCGCTGGAGGAAGTTGATCAGGCTGAGGATAAAGCCGTCGCCCTCGATCTTGAACCCCACCACCTTGGACAACTGCCCGGCGATCAGGCTCAGGCCGATGCCGTTGAGATAGCCGATCAGGATCGGCCGCGAGAAGAAGCTGGCGATGAACCCGGCCCGGGCCACGCCGGCAGCGATCAGCATTACCCCGACCAGCAGGGTGACGATCACCGACAGTTCGGCAATCCGGTGCGGCTCGCCCATGGCCAACGGCGCCACGGCGCCGGCGATCATCGCGCAGGTGGCGGCGTCGGGGCCGACCATCAGCTGGCGTGAGCTGCCGATCAGGGCGTAGACCATCATCGGCAGCACGCAGGCGTACAGGCCGTACTGCGGCGGCAGGCCGACGATCTGCGCGTAGGCGATGGCAATGGGAATCTGGATCGCCGCCACCGAGAGGCCAGCCTGCAAGTCGGCGTGGAACCACTCGCGGCGGTAGTGCAGCAGGTTGGCAAGGCCCGGTAGCCAGCGGGAGAGAAACATGCGTCGTCCTTTCGAAATGTTTCACGAAACCATCCACGCATTGAAGCGGATCGGCAGGCAAATGGCCATGGGACAGGTCAACGGAGGGGGCAGAAACGAAAAAAGGAGCCAAGGCTCCTTTTGACAGCGATGACGTTAATGGAACGCCATGCGGTAATGCGATGTGGAGCGGGTAGAGGGAATCGAACCCTCAACTAAAGCTTGGGAAGCTTTCGTTTTGCCACTAAACTATACCCGCATCTGCGCTGCACTTTTTACCAGAACCCTCCACGAATTAGAAGCCCAAGTTATAAAAAAGCTTGTCGGCACCCCATAGCCTGCGGGTATCACCTACGGGGCGCCGATGCGCTCAGATGGCCAATGCATGCTGCCCCTGTTGTACGTGCTGGTAGCGTTGACGGGGCTCGCGCACGGTCGGCTTGAGGAAGCCGAGCAAGACGCTGCGGGTGTCCTCGCAGGCGGCCTTGTTTTCCATGTCGAGGAAGTGGCCCGCGTCACGGATCACGCTGAACTGGCTCTTGCCCACATGCTTGCTGAACTGCCGGGCATCTTCGACCGTGGTGTATTCATCGCGGTCGCCGTTGATGAACAGCACCGGGATGTCGATGTTGCGCGCGCCGTTCAGGGCCCGTTCCAGGTCGTGCTGCAGCACTTCGTTGATGTGGAAGTGCATCTGCGCGTACTCGTGGCTGTCCAGGCTGCTGACGTGCCGGTAGTTGAAGCGCTTGAACAGTGATGGCAGGTGCTTGCCGATGGTGTCGTTGACCAGGTTGCCGACCTGATAGCGGTCGCAGGCGGCCAGGTACTGGCAGCCACGGGCCAGGTAATCGCGCATCGGTTCGTTGATCACCGGCGAGAACGAGCTTACCACCGCTTTCTTCACGTACCGCGGCTGGTGCGCCAGCGCCAGCAGTGTGCTTGCGCCACCCCACGAGAACGACATCACGTGGTCTGCCTGGAAGTGATCGATCAGCTCAAGGAGGATATGTGCTTCGGTCTCCTTGCTGATCAGGCGTTCCTGGCGATTGTGAGGCTTGGACTTGCCCGCGTATGGCTGGTCGAACAGTACTACGTTGAACTGCGGGTGCAGGTTACGTACCGTCTGGGCGAACGAGGCCGTGGTGGCCAGCGAGCCGTTGATCAGGATGATCGTTTTCTCGGCTGCATCCGCGCGATAGAACTCCGTGTAAACCCGATACTGACCTTGGATATCAAGTACAGCGATTTCTGGCCTCATGTCATCGACTCCTGGCGCAAAAAGGGTATTCGCGTCACCTAGGGTGCACGTTCTTTATGACAGGTAGGCATTTGCCTGAAGAGAAACCGGGGGGCCCTGTGTCGATCCTTGGCACGTGCGTCGACGGTATTGTTTTTGGCGGGCAATTTGCCGTGCCCCAAGGCATCGAGGCCCCGGGTGGCCGACAAAAGGTGTCTTCGACCGCAATCGTGACTTGGTAGTCACATGCAGACTGACGATTTGGATTCAAGCAGTGGGTGGGGAATCCCGCAAGTGCCGTTCGGGGGAAAATGTGACTTTTGCCGCTGGGCGGTCGTATGACGCACCCCGTGCGGTCTGTTCCTGCCTCTTCGCGGGCACGCCCGCTCCCACAGGGATCACACCAGCCCGGAGGCCAGGGGTGTACCTGTGGGAGCGGGCGTGCCCGCGAAGAGGCAGGAACAGGCTGACTAGACCGTGGCTATTTCATCCGCCGTGAGCTCACGAAATGCCCCTGGCGCCAACCCCGGGTCCAGCCGGATCGCCCCCATGCTCTCGCGATGCAACCCCACTACCTTGTTGTCGAAATGGCCGAACATGCGCTTGACCTGGTGATATCGCCCTTCGACGATTGCCAGCCGCGCCTGGCGCGGCCCCAGGATGTCCAGCTGGGCGGGCAGGGTGGTGAGGTTTTCGAAGGCGAAGTAGAAACCTTCGAGGAACTTGGCCACATAGTGCTCGCCAATCTCGTCCTCGGTTTCCACCAGGTAGTGCTTGGGCAGCTTGGTCGCGGGCTGGGTAAGCCGCCGTGACCACTGGCCATCGTTGGTCAGGATCATCAGGCCGGTGGTGTTGAAGTCCAGGCGCCCGGCAATGTGCAGGTCCTCACGCAACGCGGCGGGCAGCAGGTCGAGCACGGTGCGGTGTTGCGGGTCCTGGGTGGCGCTGACACAGCCAGTGGGCTTGTGCAGCATCAGGTAGCGCGCCGGGCGGCCAGCCTGCAGCAACTGGTCGTCCAGCTCCACACGGCTGAATTCGCGCACCTCGGCCAGCGGGTCACTGACCACTTGGCCATCTACCCGCACGCGGCGTTGCGCCAGCATCAGGCGGACTTGCTGGCGGTTGTGGCTGGGCAGGTTGGCGAGGAAACGGTCGAGGCGCATGGCAAACGGTCAGTGGGAAGCGGGTGAGCGGAGTTGTTCTTCAACGGCGGCGCAGCGCGGGCACAGGCAGGCTTTGTCGCGCAGCTCGGCGGGCAGGGCCTGGAGCACGGCAGGGTCGATGCTCACGCCGAAGCACCAGCAGGCCTGGGTGGCCCGACGCGGGTCGGCCAGGCTGCACTGGTTGAGGGCTCCACAGGCGGGGCAGTGCTGGTTGTCATGCATGGCTGCCGCTCACATGTATCAAATTGTTGCAGAAATGGCACTGCACTTCGGCGCCACTGTCTTATTCGATGTCGATGATCGCATTTCACATCGACGCTCGCCAGCGCCGCTGTTCGGGCACTCCAGCGGTCCAGGAGGCCGCCATGTTCTATCGAATCCTGTTGATCGCCCTGCTGGGGCTGATGACTTCCGCCTGCGTTCCGTACTACGAGAGCGGGGGCTATTACCGGTCTGACCACTACTATTCCGACCGTTACGTATCACCGGATTATTACCGCTATGACCGTTATTACGTGACGCCGCAACCGCGCTATTACTATCAGCCGGCGCCGCGCTACTACTACCGCTCGGCGCCAGCGCCTCATTACCGGTCTTATCCGCAGCCGCGGATGCAGCAGTGGTATGGCAACCCGCGCCATGACTATGGCAACCGCCAGCGGTATGACTATGGGCGCGACCGGGACCGTCATGATTATCGCGGTGGCAGCCAGCGCTACCAGAATGACCGTTGGCACTCCAACGGTCATTCTGGTAGCGCTGGCTGCCACCGCGATAGTCATGACGGGCCCGGTCGCGCCCATAGTCATACCG
>NZ_JAFGYJ010000281.1:0-512 GCF_017490805.1 Pseudomonas sp. 43(2021) | reverse complement strand
CCACCGAGCAGGCGGCGCTGCGCGAAGTCTGGGAAGAAAGCGGCGTGCGCGCGGAAATCGTCTCGCCGTATTCGATCTTCAGCGTGCCGAAAATCAGCGAGGTGTACATCATATTCCGCGCCATCGCCCTGGAGATCACCGGGCAGTACGGGCCGGAGACCATGGATTACAAGTTCTTCGCCCCGGAAGAGATTCCGTGGGAGCAGATCTACTACCCGGCGATCCGGCAGATCCTCGAGCGCTATATCGAAGAGCGCCAGGCTGGGGTTTACGGGATTTACATGGGCAATGATGACAGCGGCAAGATCCATTTCATGCGCTAAAAATCACATGTCCCCTGATCGTTCCCACGCTCTGCGTGGGAATGCCTCAACGGACGCTCCGCGTTCGGCTTTGGATGGGACGCAGAGCGTCCCGGGCTGCATTCCCACGCGGAGCGTGGGAACGATCATCAGTGTGGCTTAAATTGAGTTGATGCCTTCAACGATGATGATCTCCGCCCTCGCCCATTC
>NZ_JAFGYJ010000280.1:0-513 GCF_017490805.1 Pseudomonas sp. 43(2021) | reverse complement strand
GGACCAGACGGCGCCTTAACCGTTGAGACTGCGCCCACGGCCGCCGTTGATCTGCCGCAACTGCGCTTGCAGATGCAAGCTCCAGATCTGCGGATCATCGGCCAGTTCGTAACCATGCAAGGTCAGGCTTTCAACGATGGTGTCGAGAATCGACTCGGCCGCGACCGGGCCGTGAAACGGGCCCTGGGCTTTGATCGCGGAAGGTTGTTCGCCGGCCATGCCGGCCGCGAAGAGCAGCGTCCACATGCCGTTGTCGCCGGCCAGCGGCTTGACGGCGCATTCGATCCGGGTAACCAGACCCAGGCATGGACGTGTGAGACAGAGGTTGCGCGACATGGCGGCGACCCTCAGTAAAGCCGGTATTCAGCCCCCACGGGAGGACTGGCTCGATCCAGTGATACTGTCGATATCCTTGACCTGAGAATAGAAGAAAAGTGTCCCGCGCAAGCCAAATGGAACCAGAAGGCGCCGAATGGTCATTGTGTGAATATTGGCGTCAGAGTAGTGGCACAT
>NZ_JAFGYJ010000279.1:0-513 GCF_017490805.1 Pseudomonas sp. 43(2021) | reverse complement strand
ATCCAGATAAACGTGGGGGTTGAGCAAGGTCACCGCCAGAGCGCTGAGCATCACTGCGCGCAGCGAACGCACGGTCTGGTTCTCGCTTTGTTCAAGGCTCTGCTTCGAACAGGCCCGGCGCAGCGCCTGGCTGCCGTACCAGATCAGAAACGTCGCGCCGCCCCAACGGGCGATCGCCAACAGGGTCGGGTTCTGCGCCAGAATCGTCGCCAGGCCGAACACTCCGGCCGCGACCAGAATCGCGTCACACACCACGCACAATGCCGCCACCGGCAAATGGTGTTCACGGCGCAGGCTTTGCGCCAAGACAAATGCGTTCTGCGTGCCGATCGCCATGATCAGGCCGAACGCCACCAACAGGCCGTTTACGTAGCTTTGCCACATGGGAGAGATCCTTGAAAGAGAGTGCTTGCTGGCTATTCTCCGGTGTGACGCTGTATAAGAAAAACCAATAGTGCTGATCGCCCATTAGGAAAATTGATGTTCGACTATAAATTGCTTTCCGCGCTGGCC
>NZ_JAFGYJ010000278.1:0-513 GCF_017490805.1 Pseudomonas sp. 43(2021) | reverse complement strand
ATCCTGACCGCGATACGGCACGCGGTAATCACGATCCGGGAAACGGTCGATCACATGGCCCGGACGATACTGCGGGCCAGGCCCCCAGCCATTGCCATGACCGTTCGGCCGTCCCGGCCAGCGGTTGTCATCGGGACGCGGCTGCGTCTGCCATTGCTGATTGTGGTAACCATTCTGCGGGCGCTCGTCGCGGTAGTAACCCTGACGCGGTTCCTGGGTCTGGCGCACGGCGTCGGGTCGCGGCTGGATCGGCAGGTTGTTGCCCGGCTGGCGAGGCGGTTGCGGACGCTCATCGGCACGGTTGCGGTTCTGCCATTGACCGTCATTGTTATGCGGCTGGCCGTTGTGCTCGAACTGACGGCTGTTGTCGCCACGGATGATCCCGTCGTTCTGCGGCCCGTTGCCCGGCCCACGAATCTGCGGCTCATCGGCCAGCGCTTGCGCACTGACACCCACACACAGCAAACCAACACCGGCCAGACGCCAGATGCGCGAATTCATGCTTTTCCTCAC
>NZ_JAFGYJ010000277.1:0-514 GCF_017490805.1 Pseudomonas sp. 43(2021) | reverse complement strand
CTATGAAAGACTAGCGGCCATTCCCGTCGTTCACTGTCTATTTGCGCGCAGTGTTAAAAACTGCCTGCCCCGAGCACCCATGCCTGCTATCGACCATCCGCTGATTGATCAATTCCTCGACGCTTTATGGCTGGAGAAAGGCCTGTCCGACAACACCCGCGACGCCTATCGCAGTGACCTCGCGCTGTTCAACGGCTGGTTGCAGGAGAAAAATCTCGAACTGATCAATGCCGGTCGCGAGTTGATCCTCGATCATCTGGCGTGGCGGCTGGAGCAAAACTACAAGCCGCGCTCCACCGCGAGATTTCTCTCCGGGGTGCGTGGCTTTTATCGCTATCTGTTGCGGGAAAAACTGATCAGCGTCGACCCGACGTTGCGCGTCGACATGCCGCAACTGGGGCGGCCGTTGCCCAAGTCGCTGTCGGAAGCCGATGTCGAAGCACTGCTCAAGGCGCCGGATTTGAGCGAAGCCATCGGCCAGCGCGACCGCGCGATGCTGGAAGTGCTGTATGCC
>NZ_JAFGYJ010000276.1:0-515 GCF_017490805.1 Pseudomonas sp. 43(2021) | reverse complement strand
GTGTTGATGAAGCCGCGCTCGTTTTCCGGGCGCGAAGTGCGGCAGTGTTCGGCGACGCTGGCGTCGGCGTTCATCCAGCTCAGCTTCAAGGGTTTCGGAGCGTATTCGGGGGACGGGTCCATCGGATGTTGCAGGGCGGTGAGCACCATCAGGGTGTCCATCGGCGCGTACAACTCGATGTAGTCACCGGCCTTCGAGTTGCCTTCGACGAAGTGGAAACGCCCGGACTCATCGACGTTCCCGCGGCCGAACAGATTGAGGGTCATCAGCAGGTCGGACAGGCCCAGGCCCCACTTGCCGAGTTCCACCAGCAGGTTGTCGGTGCCGTTGCGAAAGAAGCCGTTGCGCAGTTCCTGGTAGCGGCCCTGACCGTACTTTTCGGCGACTTCCTGTGCGCAAAGCACACCGCCGAGGCTGTCGCTCCAACCGCAGGTGTCGGCGGTGATCGCGGCGAGTACGCGGCCCATGTCCGAGTACAGGCAGTGGCCGGCAGTGAGCTTGGCGGTGTGTTGGCA
>NZ_JAFGYJ010000275.1:0-515 GCF_017490805.1 Pseudomonas sp. 43(2021) | reverse complement strand
TGTTTGTTCAGTTCTTCACGCTGCTGTTCACTGGCCTTGAGCCGCTGTTGCAGTTCGGTGATCTGGCTGCCGGCGCTCAGCGACAATGGCGTGGAGCTGCCGCCTTCGGTGGTTTCCTCACCATGGGCGGGCGCCATGATCGACAACGTGAGCAACATCAGACACAACGGACCCTTGCGCATCGCGACACCTGTTTCCAAATGGATATTGGGCAGGTTGTCGGCAGGCAAACGAGAATAATGAGCGATTGAGATGGATGAGAAGCGAGAAGGTTCAGTGCGCAGGAGGTGATGTTGGTGGCTGACAAATAAGTTGTGGCTGATGAATATTCTGTGGCGAGGGGTTTAGCGAAACGTCGCGCCGCCCCGTTGGGCTGCGTAGCAGTCCTGAAATGGGAGCGTGCGGTGTGTCAGACACACCGCGTTGGATGGGTTTTGGGGCGGCTTCGCCACCCAGCGGGGCGGTGCGACGTTTCGCTAAATCCCCTCGCCACATTAATCCCTCACTGTTCCAAC
>NZ_JAFGYJ010000274.1:0-515 GCF_017490805.1 Pseudomonas sp. 43(2021) | reverse complement strand
GCCCATCCATGGCAAGCCTTGTTTCAGTGTGCCCCACATGTGCGAGAACACCGCCGACGGCACGTCAGGGTGACGGACCAGATTGTGCGGCGCCCGGATCAGTTCCTCCCGCGAAAACCCGCTGATCTCGACAAAGTCGTCGTTGCAATAGGTGATCACGCCCTTGGCATCGGTGGTGGAAATCAACCGTTGCTGAGCTGGAAAGGTCCGCTCGCGTTGTGTAATGGGCTGGTTGTTACGCATGGTTTTTCAATCCGCAAGGCTTTGAATGGTTGTCGGCGCCGACAGGTTTTTATTGAAGTTTTTTTTCAGATTTAAGTATGGCGTCGCAAAACCGCGCTTGCGTCAACTGGCCAGCATCGGATAGGTGAACAGGCCGAAGTGCAACAGATTCAGGCCGAAATGGGTGGCGATCGCCGCGCCCAGTCCGCCGAAACGGTAGGCCAGACCATAGCCGACCCCGGCCAGTCCCGCCAGCAACACCCAGGTCCAGCCAGCACCGGCATGCACCAGAC
>NZ_JAFGYJ010000273.1:0-516 GCF_017490805.1 Pseudomonas sp. 43(2021) | reverse complement strand
GCGCTGGAGCGTTCCATCGACGTGCAGATCTCGCGTCTGCGCCGGATGATCGAACCCGATCCGTCGAAACCGCGCTACATCCAGACTGTCTGGGGCGTGGGTTACGTGTTCGTACCGGATGGCACCGCCACCAAGTGATCGGTGATTTGTAGGAGCGGGTCTGCAAGGCTCTGGCCGCACGGCCATTGCCACAGACTCGCAATCCGCAATATGCGAGCATTGCTCGCTCCTGCAAGTGTGTAGCGGTTAAAGATGAAAACCCCCGTCTGGTTCCCCCAAAGTTTTTTCTCCCGCACCCTCTGGCTGGTGCTGATCGTCGTGCTGTTTTCCAAGGCGCTGACCCTGGTTTATCTGTTGATGAACGAGGACGTGCTGGTGGACCGCCAATACAGCCATGGTGTCGCTCTGACGCTGCGCGCCTATTGGGCCGCCGACGAAGAAAACCGCGCAAAAATTGCCGATGCCGCGACCCTGATTCGTGTGGTCGGCGCCGGCGTGCCGGAAGGCGAGCAGCAC
>NZ_JAFGYJ010000027.1:0-93328 GCF_017490805.1 Pseudomonas sp. 43(2021) | reverse complement strand
GGGCTCTCGCCAAAGTGGAACGGTGAATGGCAGCTTGTGCTCCCACACGTGCTCAAGGCACCTCTGGCATTCAGCTTGCCATTCACCGCTCTCACTCCAGATTCTAATCCCCTCTCAAGACACAAGCTGGCTTGCCGGCGATAGGGCCGGTACAGGCTTACTTGCGGGCTTTCAGGATAACGAACTTGGGCGTTGCGGCCACCTGCTCAACCCCACGGAACAACCGCGCCAGCTTGCTGTGATAGCCCAGGTGCCGGTTACCCACGATATACAGCGCACCGCCCACCACCAGCGCTTCCCGCGCCTGCTGGAACATGCGCCAGGCGAGGAAGTCACCCACTACCTGCTGCTGGTGGAACGGCGGGTTGCACAGCACCACGTCCAGCGACTGCTTCTCCACCCCCGCCAACCCATCGGCTGCCTCGAACACCGCCGGGCGCTCACCCAGCGCGGCCTGCCAGTTCTCTTGTGCCGATTGCACCGCCATGTACGACTCGTCGACCAGGGTGTACTGGGCATCCGGGTTGTCCAGGGCGCTGGCTATCGCCAGCACGCCGTTGCCGCAACCCAGGTCCGCCACCCGCGCACGGCCCAGTTCGCGGGGCAGGTGCGGGAGGAACGCCCGGGTGCCGATGTCCAGACCCTCACGGCAGAACACGTTGGCGTGGTTGACCAACTCCAGCGCCGGCGCGTCAAGACGGTAGCGGCTAGGGTAGGGCGAGCGGGCGACAGGCCGTTCGGCCACCGTTGCTGTCAGCAACCGAGCCTTTTTTTGTGCCAGCGAGGCCTGCACCGGGCCGATGTACTTCTCCATAAGGTCACCTGCCGCTCGTGGCAGGTGCTTGATCATCGCCCCGGCAATCACCTGTGCACCGGGCGCCAGGTGGCCTTGCAGGCGGATCAGCTGTTCTTCGAGCAGGGCCAGGGTCTTGGGCACGCGCACCAGCACCCGGTCGAACGGGCCTTGCCAGTGTTCGCTGGCCGGTACGAACGGCACGCTGTCAAACGGCAGGCCATTGCGTGTCAGGTTCTTTTCCAGGGCCAGGTGCGCCAGGTGCGAGTCGCCACTGCTGACCACCTGCAGCTTGCCCGCCAGGCTGGCGGCCAGGGCGCCAAAGCTGTCATTGAGCACCAGCACCCGGCAGTTGGCCGCGGGGGCCTGTTCGTGCAGCTGCGCAAGCAGGTACTCGTCGGCGGCATCGAAAGCCTGCAGCGGGTCGTTGGCCTGTTCCGGCTGGCGGATCAGGTCGAGTTCGGCGTAGGGGGTGGTCAACAGGGGCATGGCGTCTGGCTCGGGTACGAAACTGCCCGTTGCGGTTCGCTCCGGGCTTTGCCGGGCGATTCTACAGGGCTTTGCCCAAGGTCGCAGGTTTGAAGGTCAGATCCAGCCACGCAGGGCGGCGATGGCGATGGCGCCGGCCTTGTTGGCGGCGTTGGTCTTGGTGATGACACTGCGGATATGGAAGTTCACCGTGCTTTGCGACAGCGACAGGATGCAGGCCACGTCGGCGGCGGTCTTGCCGGCGGCCGACCATTTCAGCACTTCAAGTTCCCGATCGCTCATTTTCGGCGCCGGCGGGCACAGTGCATTGAGGTGGTGTTCGCCAAGCACCGCATGCAGGGTGTGGCACAGCCACTGCACGTTGCCGGCCTTGCCGTAGAGCTCTGCCATATTGATGCTGCCGGCAGGCCTGGCCACGCTGATCTGGCTTTCGTTGTGATGCAGATCGTGCAGCGACTGTGTCCAGCCATGGCGCAGACCGTGCTGGCAGGCGATTTCACGAAACTGCGGGGCTTCACGATACAGCTCGTCGGTCCATTGCACTGGCATGGTCGAGGTGTGGCTCAGGTATGCGGCCGCGTCCTGCTTGTAGAGCTCGTCGCCCTGATAGCGCTCGATCCAGCCGCTCGGGTAATTGCTGTAAAGGTACAGTCTGGGTGTTTGCGTGGCGATCTGGATGCGAATGTTCAGCCCGAGATATTCCATGCCCAGGTCCTGTGCCAGGCAAACCGCGATGTCGAACAGCTTCCGTGGGCTGCGTTCGCTGGCAAACGTATGAAGATGCTCGGGTTTCCAGTGAAGCATCTGAACAACTCCTTGGGTTCCAGGATTCATTCCGTTTGGGTGCCCGGATGATTGTAGGAAAAGACCTACGATCCCGCTGGGAATTTTTTGTTATAGCACTCAGGATTTTCTGCGACTTCGGCAGGATCGCCGCAGATGAGGCCCTACAAAGCAGTGGTTTTTATCCGCGCTACTTTGCGCGACACTGTGCGCACGCCAAACCTGGAGCCCGATATGACCGCTAGCGCCGAAAAGTTCACCCGCCAGACCCTGCTCGATGTTCAGCCACTGACGCCGAACCTCTTCAGCCTGCGGGTTACGCGCGATGCGGGGTTCCGCTTCCGTTCCGGCCAGTTCGCCCGCCTGGGCGTGACCAAGGCCGATGGCAGTGTAGTGTGGCGTGCCTACTCCATGGTCAGCGCGCCCCATGACGAGCACCTGGACTTCTTCTCCATCGTGGTGCCTGGTGGGGAATTCACCAGTGAGCTGAGCAGGCTGGGGGCGGGCGATGCTCTGCTGATCGATCGCCAGGCCTTCGGCTTCCTTACCCTCGACCGCTTCGTCGGTGGCCGCGACCTGTGGTTGCTGGCGACCGGTACTGGCATTGCGCCGTTCATGTCGATCCTGCAGGACTTCGAGGCTTGGGAGCGTTTCGACAACATCAAGCTGGTGTATTCGGTGCGCGAAGCGAAAGAGCTGGCCTATGTGGATGAAATCGCCGGGCTGGAGCAGCGCGATTACCTGGCCGAGTTCGCCGGCAAGTTGCAGTTCATTCCGGTGGTGACCCGTGAACAGCACCCGGGGGCGTTGAACCAGCGTATTACCACGCTGATCGAGAATGGCGAACTGGAGAAGGCGGCGGGGCTGGAGCTGTCGCCGGAACATTCGCGGGTGATGCTGTGTGGCAACCCGCAGATGATTGACGATACGCGCAAGGTACTGAAGGCGCGCGACCTGCAATTGAGCCTGAGCAAGCGGCCGGGGCAGGTGGCGGTAGAGAATTACTGGTAAGGCCGTTGGGGGAGCGGCGGTGCGGCGGTCCGATCTGCCCGCGAACACCGGCGGAGCCGGTGCCATCCACCGCGTTGGATTCTTCGCGGGCCTGCCCGCTCCCACAGCGCTCCCTGTATAACCTCAGGGCAAACGGTTCTGGTTCTGCGCCTTGAGCAAATCGCGGATCTCGGTCAGCAAGGTCTCTTCGGCAGTCGGCACAGGCGGTGCAGTCGGCGCCACGGCCTCTTCACGCTTGAGCTTGTTGATCGCCTTCACCCCCATGAAGATGGCAAAGGCCACGATCACGAAGTCGATCACGGTCTGGATGAACTTGCCATAGGCCAGCACCACCGCCGGAACGTCACCTTCGGCAGCCTTCAGGGTAACTGCCAGGTCGCTGAAGTCCATGCCACCGATCAACAGGCCCAGTGGCGGCATGACCACGTCACCGACGAAAGACGAGACGATCTTGCCGAAGGCCGCGCCGATGATGATACCGACCGCCATGTCGACGACATTGCCTTTGACCGCGAAGGCCTTGAACTCACTGATCATGCCCATGTTTGGTTCCTTGTAACAAAAGGTAAGGTTTACGCAGTGTAAGCCACTTGAACGCTTCATGCGTTGTGCTCTGGGCTACTGACTGCGGTTAGAACGAATAGTTTTGTCGCATCCCGAGGCGTTCGAGGCACGTCCAGCTCGGCTATCATGGCGGTTTTTTCCAGGAGACCCCCAGCCATGGCCAAGGCCAAGCGCTTGTATGGCTGCACCGAGTGCGGTGCGACCTTCCCCAAATGGGCCGGCCAGTGTGGCGAATGCGGGGCCTGGAACACTTTGGTCGAGACCATGATCGAAAGCGGCGGCGCCGCTGCGCCCAGTAGCGGCCGTGCCGGCTGGACCGGTCAGCAGGCGCAGATCAAGACCCTGGCCGAAGTCAGCGTCGAGGAAATCCCGCGCTTCACCACCAGCAGCACCGAACTGGACCGCGTGCTGGGCGGTGGCCTGGTGGATGGCTCGGTGGTGTTGATCGGTGGCGACCCCGGCATTGGCAAGTCGACCATCCTGCTGCAAACCTTGTGCAACATTGCCGTGGGCATGCCGGCGCTGTATGTCACCGGCGAGGAGTCGCAGCAGCAGGTGGCCATGCGCTCGCGGCGCCTGGGCCTGCCCCAGGACCAGCTCAAGGTGATGACCGAAACCTGTATCGAGACCATCATCGCCACGGCGCGCCAGGAAAAGCCACGGGTGATGGTAATCGACTCGATCCAGACCATTTTCACCGAGCAGCTGCAATCGGCGCCCGGCGGCGTGGCTCAGGTACGCGAGAGCACGGCGTTGCTGGTGCGCTACGCCAAACAGAGCGGTACGGCGATTTTCCTGGTCGGCCACGTGACCAAGGAGGGCTCGCTGGCCGGGCCACGGGTACTTGAGCACATGGTCGATACCGTGCTGTATTTCGAGGGCGAGTCCGATGGCCGCCTGCGCCTGCTGCGGGCGGTGAAGAACCGCTTTGGCGCGGTCAACGAGCTGGGTGTGTTCGGCATGACCGACCGTGGCCTTAAAGAAGTGTCCAATCCGTCGGCGATCTTCCTCAACCGCACCCAGGAGGAAGTGCCGGGCAGCGTGGTGATGGCGACCTGGGAGGGCACCCGGCCGATGCTGGTTGAAGTGCAGGCGCTGGTCGACGACAGCCACCTGGCCAACCCGCGCCGGGTGACCCTGGGCCTGGACCAGAACCGCCTTGCCATGTTGCTGGCAGTGCTGCACCGCCATGGCGGTATTCCTACCCATGACCAGGACGTGTTCCTCAACGTGGTCGGCGGGGTGAAGGTGCTGGAAACGGCTTCGGACCTGGCGCTGCTGGCGGCGGTGATGTCCAGCCTGCGCAACCGGCCCCTGGCCCATGGCCTGCTGGTGTTTGGCGAGATTGGCCTGTCGGGCGAGGTGCGGCCGGTGCCCAGTGGCCAGGAGCGCTTGAAGGAGGCGGCCAAGCACGGCTTCAAGCGGGCCATCGTGCCCAAGGGCAATGCGCCGAAAGAGGCGCCGGCGGGGTTGCAGGTGATTGCCGTTACCCGGCTGGAGCAGGCCCTGGATGCGCTATTTGAGTAATTTGTAGCTTGTACCGGCCCTTTCGCGGGTAAACCCGCTCCCACAGGTACCGCATCAGCTTCAGGGTTGTGCAAACCCTGTGGGAGCGGGTTTACCCGCGAAAGGGCCGGTACAGGCAAAACGAAAAAGGGGCCGACGATGCGCGTCGGCCCCCCCACCTCACCGCTCAGTCAGCAGTCAATGCTCGGCAACCGCACTGCGCCTGACCGTTTCATTGCCATGCTCGTCCAGTTCCAGCATCGGCACTTCATTACCCTCGGCATCGAACAGCTTGCCATCCTTGAAGTAGTCGCCATCACGCAGCGCTGAAATGTCCGAGTACTGGATGGTGCGCTCGTACGCGGCGGCAAACACCGACTGCTGGTCCGAGTTGCCGGCGGTGAAGTGGTTGAAGATCAGGTTCAGCAGGATGGCCATGATCGCCGCCGAGCTGATGCCCGAGTGGAAGATGGTCTCGAACCAGTTCGGGAAGTGGTGGTAGAAGGTCGGTGCGGCAATCGGGATCATGCCGAAGCCCAGCGAGGCAGCGACGATGATCAGGTTGACGTTGTTCTTGTAGCTGACCTTGGACAGCGTACGGATACCGCTGGCCGCCACGGTGCCGAACAGCACGATGCCCGCGCCACCCAGTACCGGGGTAGGGACTGCTGCTATCACCCGGCCCATGATCGGCAACAGCCCCAGCACCACCAGGATCACGCCACCGGTGGCCACCACGTAGCGGCTCTTGACCCCGGTCACGGCTACCAGGCCGACGTTCTGGGCGAATGCGCTCTGGGTGAACGAGCCGAAGATCGGCGCCAGGACGCTCGACGCCATGTCGGCGCGCAGGCCGTTGCCCAGGCGCTTGGAGTCGACCTTGGTGTCGATGATCTCACCCACGGCGAGGATGTCGGCCGAGGTTTCAACCAAGGTCACCATGATCACGATGCACATCGACAGGATTGCGGCGATGTGGAATTCCGGCATGCCGAAATGAAACGGCGTGGGGAAGGCGAACATCGGGCCCTCGGTGACCTTGCTGAAGTCGGCCATGCCCAGCGCCCAGGCGATCAGGGTGCCGACCACCATGGCCAGCAGGATCGACAGGCGCGAGATGGCCGCGCTGCCCAGCTTGCTCAACAGCAGCACGATGGCGAAGGTCAGTGCTGCCAGGCCGATATTGGCCACGCTGCCGAACTCCGGCGATGCGCTGTTGCCACCCATTACCCAGCGGGCGGCCACGGGCATCAGGGTCAGGCCGATGGTGGTGATGACAATGCCGGTCACCAGCGGCGGAAAGAACTTGGTGATGCGCGAGAACACCGGGGTGATCAGAAAGCCGATCAGCGACGCTGCCATGACCGCGCCGAGCACGCCTGGCAGGCCACCACCGCCCTCGCTGCTGAGGATTGCCCCCATGGTTGCCACACCGGCGAACGAAACACCCTGCACCAGCGGCAACTGGCAGCCGAAGAACGGCAATCCGAGGGTTTGCAGCAGGGTGGCCAGGCCACCGGCAAACAGCGAAGCGGCGATCAGCATGCCGATTTCGGCGCCGTTCAGGCCCGCGGCCTGCCCCAGGATCAGGGGTACCGCGACGATCCCCCCGTACATGGTCAGCACATGCTGCAGACCATAGGCCAGGTTGGCCCCAAGGCCGAGGTTTTCATCCTCGGGGCGCTTGGCGGGAGACGTGCTAGTGGACGTAGTCATGGAGCAGGCTCTCTGTTTATTGTTGTGGCGCTACTGTAGACACTTCCTGCAAATGATTTCCACAAGAATTGTATACAATATTTTGATTGGAGCGCGCACAAGAGCGCCCGCAAGGTGTGTGAGCATCCAATGCAGAACGCGTACCAACTCTTCAGAGGCTGTACTAGAGGGGTGTGTACAAAACGCTGCTACCCAGGCTTAAAGCTGTCTGGGTAGACAGGAAACACAAGGTGAGGAAGCCATTAGCTAGCTAAGAGATTTCATTATTCGATGAGTTCGCGCAGCTCACGCATCATTTCGGTGCTGTCGGCCACGTTCAATTCCACAAGACGGTGCAAATGGCTCATCGACTCGAGGTCGATGTACAGGCAGATGAAGCCCAGGCGGTCCGGTTCTTCATGGCGCAGTTCAACTTGCATCTGCACACGTGTATCGGGGTCCAGTTGAATGATGGCGTCGAAATCCTGGGTCAGGTCGGCATCCCAGTTGGCCGGGCGTTCGATCAGCAAACCCTTGAGTGAAAGGTCCAGCAGCTTGGCAGGCCAGCGTTGCAGGCCCTGGCGCAGTTCGGTGGGGGCGTCGAAATCGATGCGCTGAAAGCGGCGGCGTTCGTGTTCGCTCATGGGATAGATCCTCGAATAGGTCCTCAGGGGACATCCTGACTATAGTTAGAGTGGTATGTGCATCAGGTACCGCAATCTGGCCGCAGAGGCTCTAGACCAAAGCAAGTGTGGCAATGCGCGATGACTCGCCCTAGACTCGATGGGCGGTCTTTTCCAATCCACCAGCTGGAAGCAAACCATGAACAACAATAATAGCCTGCTACGCCACATTCCGTGGCTGGCGCTGGCAGTCATAGGAGCCTGTGCGCTGGGTGTGGTTGCCCTGCGTCGCGGCGAGGCGATCAATGCCTTGTGGATCGTGGTCGCGGCGGTGGCCCTCTACCTGGTCGCCTATCGTTACTACAGCCTGTTCATCGCCACCAAGGTGATGCAACTCGACCCGCGCCGAGCCACCCCGGCGGTGCTCAACAACGACGGCCTGGACTACGTCCCGACCAACAAACACATCCTCTTCGGTCACCACTTCGCCGCCATCGCTGGCGCAGGTCCCTTGGTCGGCCCGGTACTCGCCGCGCAGATGGGCTACCTGCCCGGCACGCTGTGGCTGATCGCCGGCGTGGTGCTGGCCGGTGCGGTGCAGGACTTCATGGTCCTGTTCCTGTCCACCCGCCGTAACGGCCGTTCGCTGGGCGACATGGTGCGCGAGGAGATGGGCCGCATTCCGGGCACCATTGCCCTGTTCGGCTGCTTCCTGATCATGATCATCATCCTTGCGGTGCTGGCGTTGATCGTGGTCAAGGCCCTGGCCGAAAGCCCGTGGGGCATGTTCACGGTGATGGCGACCATCCCGATCGCGATGTTCATGGGCATCTACATGCGCTACATCCGCCCGGGCCACATCGGTGAGATTTCGGTCATCGGCGTGGTGCTGCTGCTGGCCTCGATCTGGCTGGGGGGCCAGATTGCTGCAGATCCGACCTGGGGCCCGGCGTTCACCTTCACCGGCGTGCAGATCACCTGGATGCTGGTGGGTTATGGCTTCGTCGCCGCAGTGCTGCCGGTATGGCTGGTACTGGCGCCACGTGACTACCTGTCGACCTTCCTCAAGATCGGCACCATCGTTGGCCTGGCCATCGGTATCCTGATCATCGCGCCCGAGCTGAAAATGCCGGCGCTGACCCAGTTCACCGACGGCACCGGCCCGGTGTGGAAGGGCACCCTGTTCCCGTTCCTGTTCATCACCATCGCCTGTGGTGCGGTGTCCGGCTTCCACGCGCTGATCTCCTCGGGGACCACGCCGAAGCTGCTGGACAACGAAACCAACGCCCGCTACATCGGCTACGGCGGCATGCTGATGGAATCGTTCGTCGCCATCATGGCCATGGTCGCCGCTTCGGTAATCGAGCCGGGCGTGTACTTCGCCATGAACAGCCCGGCCGCGGTGGTCGGTGCAGACGTGGCGTCGGTGGCGCAAACGGTCAGCAGCTGGGGCTTCCTGATCACCCCTGAGCAGCTCGAGGCCACCGCCCGCGACATTGGCGAGCACACTGTGCTGGCCCGTGCCGGTGGCGCTCCAACCCTGGCGGTGGGTATCGCGCAGATCCTGCACCAGGTGCTGCCGGGTGAAAACACCATGGCCTTCTGGTACCACTTCGCGATCCTGTTCGAGGCCCTGTTCATCCTCACTGCGGTAGACGCCGGCACCCGTGCCGGGCGCTTCATGCTGCAGGACCTGCTGGGCAGCTTCGTGCCGGCGCTCAAACGCACCGAATCGTGGACCGCCAACCTGATCGGTACTGCCGGCTGCGTGGCCCTGTGGGGCTACCTGCTGTACCAAGGCGTGATCGACCCGCTGGGTGGCATCAACACCTTGTGGCCGTTGTTCGGCATCTCCAACCAGATGCTGGCCGGTATCGCCCTGATGCTCGGCACCGTGGTGCTGATCAAGATGAAGCGCCAGCGCTACGTCTGGGTCACCCTGCTGCCGGCCGTGTGGCTGCTGATCTGCACCACTACCGCAGGCCTGATCAAGCTGTTCGACCCGAACCCGGCAGTCGGCTTCCTGGCCCTGGCCAAGAAGTACAGCACTGCACTGGACGCCGGCCAGGTACTGGCCCCGGCCAAGGACATCGGGCAGATGCAGCATGTGATCTTCAATGCCTACACCAACGCCGGCCTGACCGTGTTGTTCCTGTTGGTGGTGTTCAGCGTGCTGTTCTTCGCTGTCAAGGTCGGCTTCGCCGCCCTCGGCCGCAAGGAACGTACCGACAAGGAAACCCCGTTCCAGGCCCTGCCGGACGCTTGAGAGGACTGCTGCGATGTTCAACGACCTGGGTCGACTGGGTAAATACCTGGGGCAGGCAGCCCGCCTGATGGTCGGCATGCCGGACTACGACAACTACGTCGAGCACATGCAGACCAAGCACCCGGACAAGCCGGTCATGACGTACGAGGAGTTCTTCCGCGAACGCCAGGAAGCGCGTTACGGCGGCAAGTCCGGGCCCAAGTGCTGCTAACGGCCCGCGCTAGCCTGATCGGCTAGCGCGGTCTTTGTGGGAGCGGCCTCGTGTCGCGATAGGGCCGCTCCCACAAGGGCCGTGGTACACCTTCAAAATTCTCACTGCACAGGAGATGTTCTGCGTGCAGACGCCTATTCCCGTAACCGTGCTCACTGGCTTCCTCGGTGCCGGCAAGACCACCTTGCTCAAGCACATGCTCAAGGCCGAGCACGGCCTGAAAATCGCCGTGATCGAAAACGAATTCAGCGAGGCCGGCATCGACAGCCAGCTGCTGGGCGACGAGCCGGTGCAGGTGATGACCCTGGCCAATGGCTGTGTGTGCTGCAGCATCCACGGCGACCTGACCCGCGCCTTGTACCTGCTGCTCGAACGCCTGGATGCCGGCGAGATCGCCTTCGACCGCCTGGTAATCGAATGCACCGGCCTGGCCGACCCGGCGCCGGTGGCACAAACCTTCTTCATCGACGAGGAACTGCGTGAGCGCTATATCCTCGATGGCATCCTCACCCTGGTCGATGCCGCCCACGCCGAGCTGCACCTGACCCAGACCATCGCCCAGGCCCAGGTCGGCTTTGCCGATCGCCTGCTGCTGAGCAAGACCGACCTGGTCGAGCCCGCTGCGGTCGAGGCCCTGCGCGAGCGCCTGGCCCGCATCAATGGCCGGGCCGCGATCCGTGTGGTCGAGCATGGTCGCATCGACCTGGCTGAACTGCTGGATGTGCGTGGTTTCAACCTCAACCCCGATCTGGGCGCGAACCTGCAGCCGGCGCTACGCCCGCTGCTCAAGCCCGCTACCCCGGACCGGATCTCCACCTTGGTGCTGCGCACGGAAACCGCGCTGGACATCGACCGCCTCAGCGACTTCATGAACGAACTGCTGGAAACCCACGGCAAGCAGCTGCTGCGCTACAAGGGCGTGCTGAACATTGCCGGTGAAGCGCGCAAGCTGGTGTTCCAGGGCGTGCTCAAGCTCTACGGCTTCGACTGGGATGCCGAGTGGGCCGAAGATGAAACCCGCGAGAGCGTGATGGTGTTCATCGCCGACGAATTGCCCGAAGCTAGGATTCGGGCTGGGTTCGAGGCGCTGGCTGCGGGCTGAGCTGACGCGGTGTCTGGGCCTGGAACCACTGTGGCCATGAACTGCGGTGGCGTGTCTCCAGCTCGATACACGGGATCAGGCGCTCGGTCAGCAGCGCCGTTTGCCGCACCGCCTTGGCAGTGCGGTACTTGGCGCTGTGGATGCACTCGCGGTCGCCGAACTCGCAGCGGTTCAGCGCCGTGCCGCCGCAGGGGCCATTGGCCAGGCCCTTGGGGCAGGTTTCCGGGCAGATGTACAGGGTGTCCTCCAGGCGGCAACGGCCGCAGGTGTCGCAGCCAACCAGCGGGTGCTTCACCGCGTGTTCCACCTTGTGCAGCACCCGCGCGCCAAGGCGTGTAGTCCACAAAGGCTGGCGCACGGCCCAGCCAAATGCCTTGCTCAGGCCATTACGGCGGCTGAACAGCAGCGAATGCATGCCGTGCATCAGGTGATAGCGCGCTTTTTCTTTGAACGACGCATCGACCCGTGACTCGCCCTGGCGCCAGCTCGCCTGTGGCGGGTGGAAGCTGACTGCCGGCAGACCGGGCATCTGCCAGCTGGCATGCCAGGCCGGCGCCCATTGTTCCAGCATGTGGATTTGCGCCTGCCAGTGCTCGATGCGTGCTTCCAGGGCCAGCAGTTGCTTGAATTCGTGAACCCCCGACAGATGCACGCCGGCATAGCCCATCAGCTTCACGCCGATGATCTGCAAGGCCAGGCGGTCGATGCTGCGCGCCTGGGCAAAGGCCTTGGACTGCGCCGCTTCCGCTTCGAGCATGGCGCGCATGGACGGCGTGACGGTCACGCCCGCCACGTGCTCGAGCATCGTCGCCCGCCCGTGGGTGAGGCTCATCAGGCAGGCCAGCATCGGCCTGGGCGTGGCCTGGCGGCTCATCCAGTGCATGGCTTCCTGGTGTTTGCCAGCATCGAAACCCAGTTGCAGGGTGAGGAAGTCGGCGCCTGCCGCCAGCTTTTTCTCGGCCTTGAAGTATTGGGCACCGCCTTCTTCCTCGCAGTACTTGAACGGGTTCAGCGCAGCGCCAAGCAGCCAGTGCGGGCAGGCCTGGCGGGCGATCTGCAGGGCTGCGACCGATTCCAGGTAGCGCACCGGGCGCTGGCCAGGCTGGTGGCCGGGCAGGCGGTCGCCGGTGAGCAGCAACAACTGGTCCAGGCCGGCGGCATCCATGCGTTGCAGTTGGGCGAGCAGGTGGTGGCGTTCGCGGTCCTTGCCGGAGAAATGCGGCAGGGCGGGTACCGGGTTGCTGAACGAGGCGAGGGCGTCCAGTGGCGACATGTCCAGCGGGCTGCCGACGCGGTCGCCAATGGCCACGGTCATTGGCCAGCCGCACAGGTGCGCACGGGCCAGGATCGCCTCCATGGCGGCGAAGCGTTCTGCGGAGGCTTTGGGGACGAACTCCATGACGCAGACGAAGGTGTTTTCGCGCAGCGCGGTTTTCAGCAGGCTCATGGGGCCGGGTACCTGGTGTGGTCAGGGTGGCATTGTGCGGCAGAAGGCGGGTGGGGTCATGTCCGAATGCGCAGGGTGGTGCTCTGAATGAGACATCCAAGGTTGCCTGTAGCGGCCCTTTCGCGGCTAAAGCCGCTCCCACAGGGTGGCGCGGTACCTGTGGGAGCGGCTTTAGCCGCGAAAGGGCCGGCACAGGCAGCACAAAAACATGAACATGAGGAAATCTTGAGTTCATCTCAAATTTAATGAGTTTGTCTCAAGATGCAAGCATCCGGAAAATCCCCTCATTCATTTATGCATGCTGAGGGACAAGACATGGCACTGGCACACAACCTGGGCTTTCCACGTATCGGTCGCGACCGCGAGCTGAAAAAGGCCCTGGAAGCCTACTGGAAGGGTGAACTCGACGAAGCCGGCCTGCGCGCCGTCGGCCGTGAGCTGCGTGCCCGCCACTGGCAGGTGCAGAAAGACGCCGGCATCGAACTGCTGCCGGTCGGCGACTTCGCCTGGTACGACCAGGTGCTGACCCACTCGCTGACCTTCGGCGTGATTCCGCAGCGTTTCCGCAGCCAGGACGCTGCCAGGCCGACCCTGCAGACCCTGTTCGCCATGGCCCGTGGCGCCGTGGGTGACAGTTGCTGCGGTGGCGCACACGCCCAGGAAATGACCAAGTGGTTCGACACCAACTACCACTACCTGGTCCCCGAATTCACCGTCGACCAGCAGTTCGCCCTGAGCTGGGAGCAGTTGTTCGAAGAAGTGGCAGAGGCCCAGGCCCTGGGCCACGCGGCCAAGCCGGTAGTAATCGGCCCGCTGACCTACCTGTGGCTGGGCAAGGCCAAGGGTGGCGATTTCGACAAGCTGGAGCTGCTCGACCGCCTGCTGCCAGTGTATGACCAGATCCTCAACCGCCTGGCTGCCCAAGGTGTGGAATGGGTGCAGATCGATGAGCCGATCCTGGCCCTGGACCTGCCTCAGGACTGGAAGAACGCTTACGAGCGCGTCTACAACATCCTTCAGCGGGCGCCACTGAAAAAGCTGATCGCCACCTACTTCGGCGGCCTGGAAGACAACCTGGGCCTCGCCGCCAACCTGCCAGTCGATGGCCTGCACATTGACCTGGTACGGGCGCCCGAGCAGTACCCGACCATCCTCGATCGCCTGCCGGCCTACAAGGTGCTGTCGCTGGGCCTGGTCAACGGCCGCAACGTCTGGCGCTGCGACCTGGAAAAGGCGCTGGCGGTACTGCGCCATGCCCATGAGCGCCTGGGCGAGCGGCTGTGGGTGGCGCCGTCCTGCTCGCTGCTGCACAGCCCGGTGGACCAGGCCCGTGAGGACCAGCTCGATGCCGAACTGCACAGCTGGCTGGCCTTTGCCGTGCAGAAGTGCCAGGAAGTGGCGCTGCTGGCCAAGGCCATCAATGTTCCGCAAGCCGACGACGTGACCACAGCACTGGCGCAGAGCCAGGCCGTGCAGGCCAGCCGCGCCGCTTCGCCGCGTATTCACAAGCCTGCCGTGCAAGCCCGCCTGGCGGCCATCAAGCCCGCTGACAGCCAGCGTCAGTCGGCGTTTGCCCAACGTATCGTCAAGCAACGTGCGGGGCTCGACCTGCCGGCGTTCCCGACCACCACCATCGGCTCGTTCCCGCAGACCTCGGCGATTCGCCTGGCACGCCAGGCCTACAGGCAGGGCAAGCTGACCGAGGCCGATTACGTCGAGGCCATGCACAGCGAGATCCGCCATGCGGTGAAAACCCAGGAGGACCTGGGCCTGGATGTGCTGGTGCACGGTGAGGCCGAGCGCAACGACATGGTCGAGTACTTCGCCGAGCAGATCGATGGCTATGCATTCACCCGCTTCGGCTGGGTGCAGAGCTATGGTTCGCGCTGTGTGAAGCCTGCGGTGATCGTTGGTGACCTGAGTCGGCCGAAGGCCATGACCGTGGAGTGGATCAAGTACGCCCAAGGCCTGACCAGCAAGGTGATGAAGGGCATGCTGACCGGCCCGGTGACCATGCTGATGTGGTCGTTCCCGCGTGAAGACGTGAGCCGCGAAGTGCAGGCGCGCCAGCTGGCGCTGGCAATCCGTGACGAAGTGGTCGATCTGGAAGCGGCGGGTATCAGGATTGTGCAGATCGACGAAGCGGCTTTCCGTGAAGGCCTGCCGCTGCGCCACGGTGCCTGGGCCCACTACCTGGAGTGGGCCACCGAGGCCTTCCGCCTGTGTGCCTCGGGGGTGCGTGACGAAACCCAGATCCACACCCACATGTGCTACAGCGAGTTCAACGACGTGATCGAGTCGATCGCGGCGATGGATGCCGACGTGATCACCATCGAAACCTCGCGGTCGGACATGGAGTTGCTGGCGGCGTTCGAGCGCTTTGCCTACCCCAACGAGATCGGCCCGGGTGTG
The DNA here is from genome assembly GCF_017490805.1 of Pseudomonas sp. 43(2021). Lineage (NCBI taxonomy): Bacteria > Pseudomonadati > Pseudomonadota > Gammaproteobacteria > Pseudomonadales > Pseudomonadaceae > Pseudomonas > Pseudomonas sp. 43(2021). The sequence goes on along the minus strand of NZ_JAFGYJ010000027.1, from coordinate 78,426 downwards.
TATGACATTCACTCGCCACGGGTGCCGACCCGTGAGGAGATGGTCAAGCTGCTGCGCAAGGCTGCCCGGCGTATCCCGGCCGAGCGTCTGTGGGTCAACCCGGATTGCGGGCTGAAGACCCGTGCCTGGCCGGAGACCGAGGCCGCGCTGATCAATATGGTTGCCGCTGCTCGTGAGTTGCGCGCTACCGCCTGATCATTTACTGCCGGTACCGGCCTCTTCGCGGGTAAACCCGCTCCCACAGGGACCGTGCACATCTTGAATGCAGTGGTGCGCCTGTGGGAGCGGGTTCACCCGCGAAGAGGCCGACACAGGCACTACAAACTCCTAGAATGCCGACTTCAATCAAATCGACAGGAAGTGATGCGATGCGAGTTCTGGTAGTCGGCGCCAGTAAGGGCCTGGGCAAGGCGTTCATGGAAGGCTTGGGTAAACCGGGCGACACCTTGATTGGTGTGTCGCGCAACAAGCCAGCGGCAGTGAGCGTTGGCAAGGATGTCCAGGCCCAGTGGATCGAGGCCGATCTCGGCCAGCCGGTCGCCGCCGTCGAGGCAATTTTCCGCGTGCTGGCCGAGGGTGGCGTGGATACGCTCATTTATAACCTCGGCCTGTGGGAAGCGGAGGCCTTCGAGGCGCACTACAGCTTCCTCGATGATCGTGATGTGGAATTGCAGCGCATGGTCGATTGCAACATCACCGCGACCATCCTGCTGATCAAGCGTTTGCTGCCGTTGCTGCTCGAAAGCGGAAAACCACGGATCATCCTTACCGGTTCCACCTCGGGCCTGCCCCAGAGTGGTCGCCCTGAAGTGACTTTCGCCGCCTCCAAATTCGCCCTGCGCGGCATCGCCGAGGCATTGCGTGAAGGTTATCGCGGGCAGGGGCTTGGGGTGACGTGCCTGAACCTGGGCTACCTGAATACCGAGGATGGCCTGGATGTGCCGTTGGCCGAGGCTGCAGCGCGTGGGGAAGGGGGGCTGATACCGCTGCATGACGTGGTGCTGATGGTGCGCACGCTGCTGGAGTTGTCGGCGGCGAGCTATGTGCGCGAACTGACCCTACCGGCTATTGCCGATGAGCGGTTCTGAAGCCTGAGGTTGCTCAGTAAGCAGGCCCGGCCTCTTCGCGGGCTTGCCCGCTCCCACAGGTGCAGCTCAAATTTCGAGGTTTGTGCAGTACTTGTGGGAGCGGGCAAGTCCGCGAAGAGGCCGGGCCTGCTCATATCAATCCGAGATCACCGCTCGATTGCCAAGGCTACCCCTTGGCCGCCACCAATGCACAGGGTCGCCAGGCCTTTCCTGGCATCGCGCTTGATCATCTCGTGCAGCAGGGTCACCAGCACCCGGCACCCGGACGCACCAATCGGGTGGCCGAGGGCAATCGCACCGCCATTCACGTTGACCCGTGCGGCATTCCATTCCAGCGCCTTGCCCACGGCCAGCGCCTGGGCGGCAAAGGCTTCGTTGGCTTCGATCAGGTCCAGTTCGGCCAGTTGCCAGCCGGCCTTGTCCAGGCAGCGCTGGGTGGCCGAAACCGGGCCAATGCCCATGATCGCCGGGTCTACACCGGCACTGGCATAGGCCGCGATCCTGGCCAGCACCGGCAGGCCCAGGGCCTTGGCCTTGGCGGCGCTCATCAGCAGCACGGCGGCGGCGCCGTCATTCAGGCTTGAGGCGTTGCCGGCGGTAACGCTGCCGTCCTTCTTGAACGCCGGGCGCAGTTTGCCCAGGGATTCGGCAGTGGTATCCGGACGCGGCTGCTCGTCCCGCGCGAAGACTTTGGGTTCTCCCTTTTTCTGCGGCAGCACGATCGGGGTGATTTCATCATCGAAGCGGCCGGCCTCTATCGCGGCCACCGCCTTGCGCTGAGACTCGGCGGCGAAGGCGTCCTGCTGCTCCCGGCTGAGGCCGTACTGGTCCACCAGGTTTTCGGCGGTGATACCCATGTGATAGTCGTTGAAGGCATCCCACAGGCCGTCGGTGATCATGCTGTCGATCAGCTGGCCATGGCCCATGCGCTGGCCGGTGCGGGCCGAGGGCATTACGTAGGGGGCAAGGCTCATGTTCTCCTGGCCGCCGGCGATTACCACCTCGGCGTCACCGCAGCGGATGGCCTGAGCGGCCAGGTGTAGCGCCTTGAGGCCCGAGCCGCAGACCTTGTTCAGGGTCAGTGCCGGTACGCTGAAGGGCAGGCCGGCCTTGATCGCAGCCTGGCGTGCCGGGTTCTGCCCGGCGCCGGCGGTAAGCACCTGGCCGAGGATGACTTCGTCGACCTGCGCCGGGGCCAGACCGGTCTGCTCCAGCAGGCGCTTGATCACGGCGGCACCGAGGTCTACTGCAGGCACAGTGGCCAAGGCGCCCTGGAAGCTGCCGATGGCGGTACGGGTTGCAGCGACGATGACCACGTCGTTCATGTTGTTGTTCTCCGTGCGATGGGCGTAATGCCTCAAGCATCGGTGGCTTTGGCTCATTTGTTAAGTTTGTTTTTCTTTGCGATTGATGTGCAAAGCAAATGAATGAGCGTAAAGCGGCGTGCAGAACTATGCTAAGGGATGCGCTACTACATTCATCTGGATGGAGTTCACGCCCATGCGTACATTGATCGCGCTGACCCTTTTGATTGGCAGCAGCACAGTATTCGCCGCCACCGAATGCACCACCGCCGACAAAAGCACCTGGCAGGATCAGGAAAAATTCCAGGCGCAGCTCAAGGAGCAGGGCTACAAGATCAACAAGTTCAAAGTCACCAAGGGCAACTGTTACGAGATCTATGGTTTCGACAAGGATGGCAAGAAGGTCGAGATCTACCATGACCCAGTGACTGGCAAGGCAGTCAAGAGCGAGTACCACGAGTGAACAGCGACGGCACGGTGCAGCTGTGGGATCCCCTACTGCGGCTGTGCCACTTGTCGATGGCCGTGGTGTTTTTCGCCAACTACTTCTTCAACGAAGCGGGAGAAGACTGGCACCAATGGTTGGGCTATTACGCACTGGCCGCTGTGGTGGTGCGTGTGATCTGGGGTTTTGTCGGGCCACGCAGCGCGCGCTGGGCCGACTTCTGGCCAACCCCGGCAAGCCTGGTCGGGCATGCCCGGGCGCTGCTGCATGGGGAGCTTGACCATCACATGGGGCATTCGCCGATTGGCGCCCTGGTGATGGTGCTGATGATGACCGGCATCGCCGGTCTGGGCCTGACCGGGTGGGCCTCACAGGAGGTGGACGCGCTGTTTGGTGTCGACTGGCCGTTGGACCTGCACAGCTGGTTGGCCAACGCGGTGCTGGTGCTGGTTTGCGTGCATGTGCTGGGCGCTATCTACGAGAGCGTGCGCATGCGGGAAAACCTGCCGTGGTCGATGATCACCGGGCGCCGTCGGCAGCCCCGCGATTGATAGTGCCGGCCTCTTCGCGGGCTTGCCCGCTCCCACAGGAACTGCACAAATCTTCAGTCTTGTGGAGTGCCTGTGGGAGCGGGCAAGCCCGCGAGAGGCCAGCGCAGGCAGCATCTGCTACACCGCCGGGCACTGATGGGTCACACAGTGAATCCCCCCACCCCCGGCAGCAATGGCATCGATATCCAGCTGCACGATATCCCGCCCCGGATACAACGCCGTCAGCAGCCCCCGCGCTTTCTCGTCCGCCGCCCCATCGCCAAACTGTGGCGCAATGATCGCGCCATTGAGCACGAAGTAATTGATGTACCCCGCGGCAAAGTCGTCATTGCCTTTGCTGAACCTGTTACGCCGCCCGTGCAGCGGCGGCGACACGACATGCACCTGCAACTTGCGGCCCTCGGCATCGGTGGCCCGTTTGAGGATCTCCAGGTGCTGGCGCGTCACGGCGTAGTCATACGAGTCCGGGTCGTTATCCAGGTTGGCAATCACCACCCCTGGCCTCACGAAGCGGGCATAGAAGTCCACGTGCCCGTCGGTGATGTCCTGGCTGGCGATGCCCGGTAGCCAGATGATCTTGCTCAGCCCCAGGCACTCCTTGAGCTCTGCCTCGACCTGCGCCTTGCTCCAGCCTTTGTTGCGGTTGGCATTGACCCAGCTGCTCTCGGTCATGATGCCGGTGCCGTGGCCGTCCACTTCAATGGCGCCGCCTTCACCCACCAGGGCGCTGCGCTGGTAGCGGGCGCCGGCCAGCGTGGTGACGCGTCTGGCCAACTGGACATCGTTGCTGTGACGCTGCTTGTTGCCCCAGCCATTGAAGTTGAAGTCTACCGCCGCCAGGGCTCCGTCATCATCGACGACGAAGTTGGCGCCGATGTCGCGCATCCAGATGTCGTCCAGCTCGCACTCGACGAAACGTGTGCGATGGCTGCCACAGTGCTGCTCGGCCAGCTTGCGCTCGCTGGCCCGGCAGAACACTGTCACCGGCTGATAGCGCGCGATGGCCTGGGCGATGCGACCGAGGGCGGCCCGTACATCGGCGGTGAAATCCTCCCAGATCGCATCCTGGGCACCAAAGGCGATGAACGCGCGCTGCTGCGGCTCGCCTTCGTCCGGCATGAACCAGCGCCCGGGTTCTTGGGCACGGGCCAGGCCCAGCGGCAGGCCGAGGCTGGCGACCAGCGACAGTTGCAGGAAGGTTCTACGGCTTGGCATGGCTCAGTCCTGTGCAGTCTTGAAACGTGTCCACACGCGCATGCGTGCGCGCATGTCGGCCTGTGGGATATCGCGGCCCGGGATCAGCCGGGCATAAGTGGCTTGGTCGAGGTAGATATCGGGGTTGTCGCGCATGCGCGGGTCCACCGCCTGGCGTGCCTTGGCGCTGGCGGTGGGGTAGCCGGTGAAGTTGCTGATGGCCGCCATGTTCGCCGGGCGCATGACGAAATTGATGAAACGATAGGCGTATTCCGGGTGCTTGGCATCGGCCGGGATGGCCATGGTATCCATCCACACTGTGGTGCCCTGGCGCGGCACGCGGTACTGGAAATCGAGATGCTTGCCCGCGGCCTCGGCGGTACGCTGCGCCTGGATCACATCACCGCTGTAGCCCAGTGACAGGCACAGGTTCTCGTTGACCAGTTCGGTCACTGGTTGCGACTGGAATTTGCGTACGTACGGGCGAATCGCCTTGAGCAGTTCACTGGCTGCAGCCAGATCTTCGCGCTTGGCACTGCGTGGCTCGCGGCCCAGGTAGTTGAGGACCACTGCCAGCACTTCGTCGGGCGAGTCGATGACCGAAATGCCGCAGTCGGCGAACCTGGCGGCCAGCTCCGGCTTGAACAGCAGGTCGAGGTTGTCCAGCGGCGCATCGGGCATGCGCTGGCGGACTTTGTCGGTATTCACCGTCAGACCGATGGTGCCCCAGGTGTAGGGCACGGTCGCCTGGCTGGCCCTGGGGTACCGGGCGTGCAGCTTGCGCAGCCCGGGCTCGATGTCGTCAAGGGCCTCCAGGCGGCTGTGGTCCAGTGGCTGCAGGCTGCCGGCGCGCATCAGGCGCTCGGCGACGGTATCGCCGGGGAAGACCAGGTCGTAGCCACTGCGCCCGGACATCAGCTTGGCCTCGAGCACTTCGCTGCCGTCCATCACATCGTAGATTACCTGGATGCCGGTTTCGGCTGTGAACTGCTTGAGGGTGTCCTCGGCAAAATAGTCGGCCCAGTTGTACAGGTGCAGCACGGGCTGCTCGGCCTGGGCCTGGCAGGCGCAGACGGCCAGCGCCAATGCAGCTAGAGTGTGGCGTTTCATGCTCAGGCCCTCAGGGTGTGTGGGAGGCGGCCGTCCAGGGTCAGCAGCGTGGCGTACATTTCCGGGCGGCGATCGCGGTAGATGCCCCAGCTCAGGCGGTCTTCCCGCATGCCGGCCAGATCCAGGTCGTGCAGCCAGATGCCGCTGCTGTCGCGGTCGGCTTCGGCAAGCATGGCGCCCTTGTGGTCGCAGATGAACGACGAGCCGTAGAAGCGCATGGCCAACCCGGCATCGCTGGCGGCGACCTCCTCGCCCACGCGGTTGGCCGCTACCACCGGCAGCAGGTTGGCGGCGGCATGGCCGCGCATGGCTACCTGCCAGTGGTCGCGCGAGTCCAGGTCGGCACAGCCGGGCTCGGAGCCGATGGCGGTGGGGAACAGCAGCACTTCGGCGCCCATCAGTGCCAGGCAGCGGGCGGTCTCGGGGAACCACTGGTCCCAGCAGATACCGATGCCCAGGCGGCCAAAGGCGGTGTCCCAGACCTTGAAGCCGGTGTCGCCGGGGCTGAAGTATTCCTTCTCCTGGTAGCCGATGGCGTTGGGGATGTGGGTCTTGCGGTATACGCCAAGCAGGCGGCCGTCGGCATCGGCCACGGTCAACGAGTTGAAGAAAGCATTGCCTGCGCGCTCATACCAGCTCAGCGGCAGCACCACGCCCAGCTCGCCGGCCAGTGCGGCGAAGCGCTGCAGGATCGGGCTGGCGGGGTAGGGCTGGGCGAGGGCCTGGTGCTGGTGGTCTTGTTCGATGCAGAAGTACGGGGTGGCGAACAGTTCCTGCAGCAGGATCACCTGGGCGCCTTCGGCGGCGGCCTGGCGTACCAGTTGTTCGGCGCGGTCGAGGTTGCCGGGCAGGTCCCAGCTGCACGGCATCTGGGTGGTGGCGACGCGCAGCAGGTTCATGGCTGCACCTCGGGCTGTTGCTGGGTGATGCAATGAATGCCGCCACCGCCATGGGCAATGTGGTCGATGCGCACCGGTACGATCTCCCGCCCCGGGAAGGCGTGGGCCAGTTGCGCGGCGGCTTCCTGGTCGGCGGCGATGCCATAGGCCGGCATGATGATCGCGCCGTTGGCAATGTAGAAGTTGGTGTACGAGGCGCAGAATACCTCGGCGTCCTGGTCGACGGCGGCGCTGGCTTCATACAGATCGAGCAGTTCGAAGTGCCGGCCTTGGGCGTCGGTGGCCAGTTCCAGGGCGCGGCGGTTTTCCCGCACCACTTCGGCGTACACCGAGTGCTGGTCATGGATGGCGTCGACCAGCAGCACGCCAGGGCGGGCGAAGGCGCATACGCCGTCGATGTGGCCGTCGGTCATGTCGCCGGTGATGTACTGTGGGTCGCCTGGTAGCCAGATGGTCTTGCGGATGCCCAGGTAGCGGGCGAAGCAGGCCTCGAACTCGGCCTTGCTCACACCAGGGTTGCGGTTGGGGTTGAGCAGCACCGACTCGGTGGTGATCAGAGTGCCTTCGCCGTCCACATGAATCGCCCCGCCTTCGTTGCACAGCGATGTGCTGAAACCGTCCAGGCCCAGGTGGTCGAGGATGCGCCGGCCAAGGCTGCGGTCCTGGCCGTGTCGAGACTTGCCACCCCACGCGTTGAAGCGCCAGCTCAAACCGGCCAGGCCATGCTGTGGGTGGCAGATGAAGCTCGGGCCGCTGTCCCGGCACCAGCTGTCGTCCACGGTCATTTCGACCAGCTCGATATTGGCGCCGCAGAGGGCGCGGGCGCTTTGCAAGGCCGAAGGGTCGACCACCATCTTCACTGGCTCGAAGCGGGCGATGGCCGCCGCGACCCGGGCGTAGTCCTGCTGTACGTCGGCCAGGTGCACGTGCCAGCCGCTTTCCCACAGGGCCTGGTTGTGCGGCCAGACCATCCAGGTTGCAGCGTGGCGGGCCCATTCGGCGGGCATGCGCCAGCCGCTGTCGAGGGACAGGTGCATAGTGAACTCCGATCTATTAAGGATTTTTATCAACGAAGCCCGCCGTCGCGGGTGTTGAGGTCCATGCTATGGCTAGGCCTGGACGACGACAAACGATAGATTTAGCGCACATCTGATCAGCAGGGCTTATCAAACATGCTCAAACACTGGCCACCCCTGAATGCCTTGCGCGGCTTCGAGGCCGCTGCGCGGCTGGGCAGCTTTCACAAGGCCGCCGAAGCGCTGAACCTGACCCAGTCGGCCATCAGCCAGCAGATTCGCAGCCTGGAAACCTACCTGGAGCAGCCGCTGTTCCACCGCAGTGGCCGAAGCGTGAGCCTGACCGACGCCGGGCACGACCTGCTCAGCACCACGCAATCGCTGCTGCAGCACCTCGCCGTTGGCATTCGCCGGCTCGACCAGTACCGCAAGCCCAACCAGCTGGTGGTCAACACCAGCCCGGCCTTTGCCAGGCACTGGCTGCTGCCGCGGCTGGCCGACTTTCATCAGCGCTGCCCGGATGTCGACTTGTGGTTGTTCACCAGTTTCGAAGTGCCGGAGATGGCGACCGAGACCATCGACCTGGCCATCCGCGACGACCTCAGTGCCCAGGCCGAGTGCAGCTTCAGCGTGCTGCACCAGGACCAGCTGTACCCGGCCTGCCACCCGGCATTGCTGCAAACGCCGATGTCGCGGCGCACCACCTTGCATGGCGAGCGCGAGATGGACTGGAGCCACTGGCAGCTGGAGGGGGGCGAGGACGTGGGGCAGCAGGGCAAGGGGCTGAACTTTTCCGACCCCGGGCTGCTGCTGGATGCGGCGAGCGAGGGGTTGGGGGTGGCCCTGGTCAGCCAGTTGCTGGCGCGGCGGGCGGTGGAGGAGGGGCGTTTGCAGGCGTTGTCGGCGCAGCGCGTGCGTGGGCCGGCGTGGGCTTGCCTGGTGCATCGGGATAGCCAGGATGATCCGTTGGCCCGGCAATTCCTGGAGTGGCTGAAAGAGGCTCTCTTGTCAGATTGATGTTGCCAGTGCCGGCCTCTTCGCGGGTGAACCCGCTCCCACAGGTATTGCGCAGCCCTTAGGATCTGCGCGGTTCCTGTGGGAGCGGGTTCAGCCGCGAAGAGGACGGCGAAGGAAAACCTCGGTTTTGCATCCCCAAGATCACCCCGTAATATGTGTCGGATAACCTGCGGGGGTAGTCTCACCCTCTGATCAATCGGAATCGCCCATGGCGGCGCTTCCCCCGGCATAAACCTGACGAGGTACAGACATTGGCCATCATTCATCCTAAGGTCCGCGGTTTCATCTGCACCACGACTCACCCGAAGGGCTGCGAGCTCAACGTCCGTGACCAGATCGAAGCCACCCGCAAGCTGGGCGTGCGCGAGGATGGCCCGAAGAAGGTCCTGGTCATCGGTGCTTCCAGCGGCTACGGCCTGGCAGCCCGCATCACCGCGGCGTTCGGCTTCAAGGCCGACACCCTGGGCGTGTTCTTCGAAAAGCCAGGCACCGAGACCAAGGCCGGCACCGCTGGCTGGTACAACGCTGCCGCCTTCGACAAGTTCGCCAAGGCCGAAGGCCTGTACAGCAAGTCGATCAATGGTGACGCCTTCTCCGACGAAGCCCGCGCCAAGGTCATCGAGCTGATCAAGAACGAAATGGGCGGCAAGGTCGACCTGGTCATCTACTCGCTGGCCTCGCCGGTGCGCAAGCTGCCGCAGACCGGTGAACTGGTGCGTTCGGCCCTGAAACCGATCGGCCAGCCGTACAAGTCGACCGCCATCGACACCAACAAGGACACCATCATCGAGGCCAGCATCGAGCCGGCTACCGAGCAGGAAATCGCCGACACCGTCACCGTCATGGGTGGCCAGGACTGGCAGCTGTGGATCGACGCCCTGGCTGGCGCCAACGTGCTGGCCGAAGGCGCCCGCACCGTGGCCTTCAGCTACATCGGCACCGAAATCACCTGGCCGATCTACTGGCACGGTGCGCTGGGCCAGGCCAAGCAGGACCTGGACGAAACCGCCCTGCGCCTGGACAAGAAACTGGCCGGCGAAATCAAGGGCGGCGCCAACGTGGCGGTGCTGAAGTCGGTGGTTACCCAGGCCAGCTCGGCCATCCCGGTGATGCCGCTGTACCTGTCGATGGTGTTCAAGATCATGCAGGAGAAGGGTGTTCACGAAGGCACCCAGGACCAGCTGGACCGCATGTACCGTGACCGCATGTACCGTGCCGACGGCGCGCCGGCCGAGGTCGACGAGAAAGGCCGCCTGCGCCTGGACGACTGGGAACTGCGTGATGACGTGCAGGATGCCTGCAAGGCCCTGTGGCCACAGGTGACCACCGAGAACCTGTTCGAGCTGACCGACTATGCCGGTTACAAGAAGCAGTTCCTCAACCTGTTCGGCTTCGAGCGCGCTGACGTCAACTACGACGAAGACGTGGCTACCGATGTGAAGTTCGACTGCATCGAGCTGTAATCGGCTTTAGCCTGTACCGGCCTCTTCGCGGGTAAACCCGCTCCCACAGGCATCTCACCAAGCCTGAAGGGAGTGGGGAACCTGTGGGAGCGGGTTTACCCGCGAAGAGGCCGGTACAGGCTATAAAATCTTTGCTAGCTTTGGCGCACGACAACAGGGAATGTGCCATGAGCAGCCTCACCCAGCCCGCCACTGCCTTTCGCCACACCGCAGCCGACGGTTACAGCCTCGGCGGCTTCCGCTGGCGCCACGCCCGACCTGATCCCCAGCGCCCGCTGGTGATCATCAACGCTGCCACCTCGGTACGCTGCCGCTACTACTCGCGTTTCGCCGACTACCTGTTCGCCCAGGGTTGCGATGTGCTGACCTACGACTACCGTGGCATCGGCGAATCCCGGCCGGCCTCGCTGCGCGGCTTCCAGGCTTCCTGGAGCGACTGGGGCCGGCTGGATTTCGAAGCCATGCTGGTGCACGCCGCAGAACATTTCCCCGGCCAGCCGGTGGACGTGGTGGGGCACAGTTTTGGCGGCTGCGCAGTGGGGCTGGCACCGTCGGCGAGCAAGGTACGCCGGGTGGTGATGGTCGGCGCGCAATTCGCCTACTGGCGCGATTACGCGGCCGACCAGCGCTGGCAACTGTTCGGCAAGTGGCATGTGGTCATGCCGCTGCTCACCCGGGTGTTCGGTTATTTTCCCGGCAAGCGCCTGGGTTGGCTGGAGGACACGCCATCCGGCGTGGTGCACGACTGGACCACCCGTACCCCACGCTATGAGCACCGACCCAGCGGGCGTGCGCTGGAGGCACTACCGTTCGCCCAGGTGCGGGCGGCAACGCTGGCCATCAGCCTGACCGATGACCCCTTTGGTACCGTGGCGGCGACCGAGCGTTTGCTGGGTTATCTGCAGGGCGGCGAACGCCAGCACCTGCGCATTGCGCCTGTGGATATCTCGGTCGAGGAAATTGGCCATTTCGCGTTTTTCCATGACCGGTTTCGCGAAAGCCTGTGGCCGGTGGCCTTGCAGTGGTTGCAGCAGGGTGGGTTGGCGGGTGGGGTGCCGGGAACCATCATGGATTGATGGTGGGGTGGAAAATCTGGGGCCGCAAAGCGGCCCCGGCTATCTCAAGCCTTGCGCGCAAGCGGCAGCTCGGCAAACTTGACGCCCGCCAGCCCATGCTTGATCAGCGCGCGGATATTGCCATGGTCGCTGCCCTCGGGCGTGGCCACCACGTCACGGTAGTGTTCGCCAAAGGCCAGCAGTGCTTCCTGGTCACTCAGCCCTTCCAGCAGCGCCAGCCCCAGGGTCTTGCAGGAACCTTCGTTCTGCCCGGCCGCATTCGCCACGCCGCCATTGTCGAAGGCCTGAGGCTGGTAGTTGTAGTTGTCGGCAATGAACGCCAGGGTGTCGGCAAACACGTGTTGGCCGCTGGCCAGGCTGGCGCGCAGGGTGTTCAGGTCAGTCACGGGGTTTTCCTTTTTCGAACGCCGCCTGTTGGTCGGCGCTGGCTTCTTTCTGGTATTGGGCTTTCCACTCGGCGTAGGGCATGCCGTACACCGCTTCGCGGGCGTCATCCAGGCTCAGGTCGAGCTGGCGCTCGTCAGCCGCGGCCTTGTACCACTTGGACAGGCAGTTGCGGCAGAAGCCGGACAGGTTCATCAGGTCGATATTCTGCACGTCGGTGCGCTTTTGCAGGTGTTCGACCAGGCGCCGGAACGCGGCGGCCTCGAGTTCGAGCTGTTGCTGTGGGGTCATGGGCTTCTCTCAGGTCATGCGGTTCTTCAGGTGGCGGCCACCGTTGATGACCACCTGGCTGCCGGTGCTGTACTGGCTGGCGAGCAGGTACTTGACCGTTTCGATCAGCGGGCCGGCGCCGGGTTCGAACTCCAGCAGGGCCTTTTTCAGGGTTTGCTGGCGGTAGGCTTCGTCACCCCCTTCCTTGAGGATCAGCAGCCCGGGCAGGATACCGTTCACATGCACCTTGGGCGCATATTTTTCGGCGAACGACAGCACCATGTTCTGCAACGCGGCCTTGGTCGCGGCATAGCCGATGTGGCTTTTGCTGCCGCGCGATGAGGTTTCGTCGCAAATGTGGATGATGTCGGCCTTTTCCACCTTGGCCAGCAGGTCGCCCAGGGCCAGGTTGAGGTGGTAGGGCGCTTCGACGTGCAGGCGGAACATGGTCTCGAGGTTGTCGAGGCCATCGTCGAGCCACAGCGAGGCGTTGTGGATGATGGCGCGCAGGCCGTCGTAATGGTTGTGCAGGTAGTCGATCAGGGCCTGGCGGTCGGCCGCCTGGCACAGGTCGGCCTGGAACTGCACGATGTTCGGGTGGGCCGCCTGTGGCTGGACGCTGCGGCTGGCACTGACCACCGTATGGCCGGCCTGTGCCAGTTCAAGGGCCAGGGCCAGCCCGACGCGCTGGCTGGCTCCGGTAACGAGAATGGGGCTGTTCATGTTCGGGGCGGTCAACTTGTCTGTCCTTTGGTTGCCGCCCAGCATACCCGAACTGTCTACCGCGTGTACGGCCTGGCCTCAGCGGCTGCGCAGGGCGCCAGCAGTGGCCGGGGAGGCATGCAGCCAGCCGGCCAGCAGGCGGGTGGACAGGGGGATGAACAGGTAGACCATCACCGGTGTCAGGCCCAGGGTGCTGAGCAGTACCCGAGGCACCAGGTCCAGTGCTGCCAGCCAGTGGCCGAACACCAGGTTGAACACCAGTGAAACCGGGAAGAAGGCCAGCCAGATGGCCACGGCCTGCTTCCAACGCGGCGGTTTTTGCACCATATTGGTGCCAAACCAGTCGTCGATGCCGCTCACGCGCGCCTCTTTGGGGCGTTCGAACAGGCCGTTGCCGCGTTGCAACCAGGCTCGGCGCGAGGCGGAATGCTCCCAGGCATGCAGGGTCGGTTCGTCGCTGAAGCGGAAGATGATCTGGAACTCGTCGCTATCGCGGGGTGGCGCGAGGATGCCCGAGCCAAGGTAGCCGGGGAAGTCGGTGGCCAGCTGTTCGCCTTCATGCAGCCAGGCCAGCAGGTCCTGGTAGCGGCCATGGGCGGCGCGGCGCGACACCATCAGGGTGACGGGTGGGGTAGACATCGTGTATCTCCTGGCAACGGGGCTGGCGGGTAACCGGCCCCTTTGGCTGCGTGGCCCGGGGTGTTGGGCGACGCAGGCATACATGCAAGAATCGGGCGCGGATTATCGCCCATGTGCGATGCTCGGTAACTGTCAGCTGGCAAACGGTCGCGGCCCAGCGTCTGGTATTGTCGTAGTAAACTAGGTGTTCAACTTGCGCACACAGGGTACCCCGTGCAGATGAACGAACAGGGACGTAGTCCGGTAATCGATGCGGGCCTCGCGCAGCAGGACCTGTTTCCGATCCGTGAAGTTTCCCGCCTGACCGGCGTCAACGCCGTGACCTTGCGTGCCTGGGAGCGCCGCCATGGCCTGATCCAGCCAACCCGCACCGACAGTGGCCACCGCCTGTATTCCCAGGCCGACATCGATGACATCCGCCGCATCCTTGGCTGGCTGGAGCGTGGTGTGGCGGTGAGCAAGGTCGCCAGCATCCTCGCGCGCGGCCATGCCCTGGCCGGGCAGGCAGGTGGCGCGACGGACACCTGGGTGCGCTGGCAGCAGCAGATTCGCCAGGCGCTGCAATGTTTTGACGTGGCCGGCCTGGACCGCCTGTTCGACGAGGTGTTTGCCGCCTGCACCCTGGACCAGGTATTCAGCGAAGTGTTCATGCCGGTATGGCATGACCTGGCGGTCGGGAAAGGTGGCTACGGGCAGGTCAGCGAGTGGTTGTTCCTCGATCAGTTCCTGCGTGGCCGGGTGTTAGCCCGCTTGCAACTTGCCCGTGCACCGCGCAGCCGCAGGGTGCTGCTGGCGCCGTTGCCGGGGCAGTGCCACGAGCTGGAATTGCTGGTGACCAGCCTGACTCTGGGCAGCGATGAAGTTGGCGTGACGCCACTGGCGAGCGGGCAGCCGCTGGCGGAACTGGCACTGGTCTGCGAGCGCTTGAAGCCGGATGCCCTGGTGCTGTTTTCCCACCAGTCGCCCACGATGGAACTCACCCGGCGCCTGACGCGCCTGGTGGCAGGGCTGGAGTGCCCGTTGTTACTGGCGGGTGAAGCGGCGGAACTGGCACAGGACAGCCTGGCTGGCAGCCCGATCGCCTGCCTGGGCGCGCAGGGCAGCGTGATGCGCCAGCGTTTGCGGCAGTTTCTGGCCGGTCAGCTCGATACCTGAGTGTGAAGCTCGGGGTGGGCGCGGCGATGGGCCTGGAGGATATAGTCGCGCAGGCGTTCGATCTCTTCGGTGGGGCTTTGGCTAAGGTCGTAGGCGGCCAGGTCCTGGCCGATGCGCCGGCCCAGCACGCCATGCAGTTCGATGGGAGGGATGCCGCCAGGGGCAAAGCGCAGTTCGAAGCGGGCTGGTGCCGCTGGCAGGCCACGGACTTCCAGCAATGTACCCTTGAACGAGATATCGCGAACCCACAGGCCGCTTTCCTGCCCATGGGTATCGAGCAGTGCACTCGGCTGCTCCATCGACAGGCGCCAGGGGCGCAGCATGGGGCCGTCCTCGTAGATTTCCGGTGAGCCCAGTTGCAGGTGCAGGGCGTGGAACTCGTCCTCCACCAGTTGCAGCGGGAAGCTGATCTGCTGGTTGTTGAACTGGGCCTGCAAGGTTACCTGCTCGTTGGCCACCAGGCGGGTGAGCAAGCTCTGAATGCGGCGGTCGCCATTGACCAGCAGGCTCGACATGGGGTCAGCCAGGTTCAACTGTGGCGAATGCTGCATGTTCTGTATGAAATCCAGTTCGTCCTGGGTCAGGAGCGCTTCTGCTTGCATGATCGAACTCGGTGGTGGCGATTTCTTCAACGGAATTGACCGTGCGTGACGTACTTGGTTCAGGCGCGTTCGTCGGGTTTCGGACGAACGCGCAGTTCGGCCAGTTCCCGCTCCAGTTCGACCTGGCGAGTGACGTCTTTCTGGATACCGATGAAGTAGGTGCGCTGTTCAGCGTCGTGCCTTACCGGGGTGATCGACAGCTCGTTCCAGAAGGCGCTGCCATCCTTGCGGTAGTTGCGCAGCACTTCGCGGCACGGGCGGCCTTCGGCCAGGGCCTTGCGGATGCGGGCGCGGCCAAGCTGGTCACGGTCGTCGGCCTGCAGGAAGCGGCAATCCTGGTAGAGGATTTCGTCACGGCTGTAGCCGGTCAGGCGTTCGAAGGCGGCGTTCACGTAGATGAGGATGGTGTCGTCGCCTTCCTGTTCGGCGACCACGATGCCGTCATTGGACGCATCGACCATGGATTGCAGCAGTTGCGCGTTGATCATGTTCGGGCCATTGAGTAAACAAGGGTGCGAAGCAGGCTGAGGATGGTGACTTTGGTAGAGGCGGCCTTTTGCCAGCGCCGGATGCTAGTATCCTACGTTTTCACTCAGTTTCGGAATCCTCTACCCGATGAAAGTCGCCATTATTTCCGGATCGGTCTACGGCACCGCCGAAGAAGTCGCCCGTCACGCTGAAACGCTGCTCAAGGCTGCGGGCCTGGAGGCCTGGCATGCGGCGCGCGCTACCTTGCAGGACCTTGAAGGTTTTGCCCCCGATGCCTTGCTGGCTGTGACCTCGACCACAGGCATGGGCGAGCTGCCGGACAACCTCATGCCGTTGTACAGCAGCATTCGCGATACCCTGCCCGCGGCCTGGCGTGGCCTGCCGGGTGCGGTGATTGCGCTGGGCGACTCCAGCTATGGCGATACCTATTGTGGTGGTGGCGAGCAGATGCGCGAGCTGTTCGCCGAACTGGGCGTGCGGGAAGTGCAACCGATGCTGCGCCTGGATGCCAGCGAGACGGTGACCCCGGAGGCGGATGCAGAGCCTTGGTTGGCTGAGTTGGTGAGTACACTTAAAGCCTGACGGTTATTTTTCGCCTGTACCGGCCGCTTCGCGGGTGAACCCGCTCCTACAGGTACTGCACAGATTTCAGCGGCTGTGGTGTTTCTGTGGGAACGGGTTTACCCGCGAAGAGGCCAGCAAGGGCAACTCATTCCTTGCTGTCGAGCACCGGCCACTCGTTCACCAACGCCAACCACGCCTGCGCCGCCCGTGACAGGTACGCCCCACGCCGCCAGATGAACGCGATATCCCAACGCAAATCCTCTGGCGAGCGCAGCGGCAAACGCACCACCCCGGGGCGTTCCAGCGCTTTCGCCACCACACGGGGCAGCAACACCACGCCCTGGCCCGCCGCCACCAGCGCCGCGAGGAAGTCCGCCTGGCCACTGCGCCCGCCTTCTTTCGGGGTGAAACCCTGCTGCTGGCACGCCTTCAGCAATCGGTCATTGAGCACGAAGCTGCGCTGGTAAAGCAGGAACGGGGTATCGGCCAGCTGCTGCAGGTCCACCCTGTCCTCGCCCGCCAGCGCGTGGCCGACCGGCAGCAGGGCGTCCAGCGGTTCGTTGCAGAACGGCTGGTAGTCGAACGCCTCGTCACTGGGCGTCAGGCTACCACCCAGTTCCAGTTCGCCACTCCTGACCGCCTGTTCGATGTTGCGGCTGCCGCCTTCGAGCAACTGGATCGCGATGTTCGGGTGACGCCGCCGATACTCGGCGAACAACCCGGCAAACAGTGCGTCGCTGCCCAGCATCGGCAAGCCCAGGCGCAGTTCGCCGCGGCCCATCTGGCTGAGGTCGTCCAGTTCGCTGAGCAGCGCCTGACGTTGGCGCAGCAAGGCTTCGCCTCGCTCCAGCACAATGCGTCCGGCAGCGGTCAGGTGTAGCTGCGAGGCCTGGCGCTCCAGCAGCGGCTGGCCCACATCTTGCTCCAGCTGGGCCACCTGTTTGCTCACTGCCGACTGGCTGATGTGCAGGGTCTGCGCCGCCTGGGTGAAACCGCCGCGGTGGACCACTTCGATAAAGCTGCGCAGCTGTTTGAATTCCATGATCGCAATTCCATTCTGGAATGGTGTTCAGTCTAACAATTCGCTTCTGGCCTAGGCAGCCGAATCTTAAAATGAGGGCCTGTCGAGGATCCCCCCATGAAACCTGCGTTATTGAAAAAAGCCCTGCGCCTGCTTGTCGAGCTGGCGATCCTCTGTGCCCTGTTCCTGCTCGGCGGCCAGCTTGCCACCTGGCTGGGCTGGCCGATTCCCGGCGGCGTGATGGGCCTGGCACTGCTGCTGTTGCTGTTCGCCTCGGGTGTGCTCAAGCCGGCCATGCTGCAACTGGGCGCCGGCTGGCTGATGGCTGAGATGCTGTTGTTCTTCATCCCGGCGCTGATGAGCCTGCTCGATTACGGCGCCCTGATCCGTGCCGAGGGCTGGCGCATCTTGCTGGTGATCGCCGTGAGCACCCTGATGGTAATGGTGGTGACCGCGTTGACCGTGGAACTGGTGTGCCGCTGGAGGTTGCGCCATGAGCCTTGAACCCATGCCGCTGTTCTGGCTGGCCCTGACCTTGCTGGCCTACCTGGGCAGCCGCTGGTTGTACCGGCGCAGCGGGCGCTACCTGCTGTCGCCGCTGATCCTCGTGCCGGTACTGTTGCTGGCGGTGGCCGTGCCGCTGCACACCGCCTATGCCGAGTACGCCCGCAACACCCACTGGCTGATGAGTGTGCTTGGCCCGGTGACCGTGGCCTTCGCGGTGCCGATCTGGCAGCAACGGGCCATGCTGGCGCGCCACTGGCCGGCACTGATGGTGGGCATGGTCGCTGGCAGCAGTGCTTCGATCGCCAGTTCCTGGGGGTTGGCTCATATGTTGGCGCTGGACAGTGCGACCAGCCTGTCGCTGGTGCCGCGTTCGATCACCACGCCCTTTGCCATGCCATTGGCCCATGACCTGGGTGGCGTACCGGAACTGACGGCGGTGTTCGTGATGTTCACTGGTGTGCTGGGTGCCATGTTCGGCGGCGTGCTGCTGCGCTGGTTGCCGTTGCGCACGCCGCTGGCACGGGGCGCGCTGTTTGGTGTCGGCGCCCATGGCGCCGGGGTCAGCCGGGCACAGGAGGTGGGCCGCGAGGAAGGCTCGGTGGCCGGCCTGGTCATGGTCCTGACCGGGCTGCTCAACCTGTTCGCGGCACCGCTGCTGGCCATGCTGCTCTGACCGTTCGTGCCACTGACTCGCCAAGTCATCAAGCTGGCTGGCAACGCAAGTTCCAGCCCATGGGCTGCTGGCTAGACTCAGCCTCGACATAGAGAGCACATGTAAGTGCCGAGGTGACATGCAATGACCGCAGCCTTGCTCTATTCCGCCAACACCACTTCACCGGGACCGTTCTGATGCCTATGGCCGAAATTCCATTGTGCGTCTGGCGTACCCGGGGACAGAGTTTCGATTTCCGGGGCCAGAGCATCCGCTACTGGACCGCAGGGCAAGGAGAGCCCCTGCTTCTGTTGCACGGTTTCCCCACAGCCAGTTGGGATTGGCACTACCTGTGGGGGCCTCTGGCCCAGCGCTTCCGGGTTATCGCCTGCGACATGCTTGGCTTTGGCGATTCGGCCAAACCGGTCGATCACGTCTACAGCCTGATGGAGCAGGCCGACCTGCAGCAGGCCTTGCTCGCCGAGCTTAGGGTCGACCAGCCGGTGCATCTGCTGGCCCACGATTACGGCGGCAGTGTGGCCCAGGAACTGCTGGCGCGGCATCATGAACAGCGCGCCAGTATTGCCAGCTGCGCGTTCCTCAACAGCGGGCTGTTCCCCGAAAGCTGCCGCATGCTGCTGATCCAGAAGCTGCTGCTCAGCCGCCTGGGCTGGCTGGTAGGGCGCTCGTTCGGGCGCGACGACCTGGTGCGCAACGTGACCCAGGTCTACGGCCCTTGCTCCCACCCCAGTGAAAGCGTGCTGGATGACTTCTGGAGCCTGATCACCGCCAACCGTGGCACGCGCATCCTGCACAAGCTGGTGGGATACGTGCCGGAGCGCAGGTTGCACCGCGACCGCTGGGTTGGCGCGATGCAGCATGAAGGCGTGCCGCTGCGCTTCATCAATGGCATGGTCGACCCGCTGTCCGGCGCGCACATGGTGGAGCGCTACCGGCAACTGGTGCCGGAGCCGGACACCGTACAGTTGCAGGGCATCGGCCATTACCCGCATACCGAAGCGCCGGTGCAGGTGCTGCGCCATTACCTGGCCTTTCGTGAACAACCGCCGAGCTATCACCAGCAGAAAGTGGCGTGGTACTGACAGGGCCTCATCGCCGGCAAGCCGGCCCCATAACCATCGCGCTGCGTTATTGCCAGGCATTCAGCCAGCGTGAGCTTGATTGTTCACCCGCCGCTGGCGGCGGACACTCGGCTGACCTGAATCTGCCTGGAGCCATGAGCATGAGCGAGCCTGTCCGTCTGCAAGATCGCGTGGTGATCGTCACCGGAGCCGGCGGCGGCCTGGGCCGCGCCCATGCGCTGCTGTTTGCTGCGCGTGGCGCCCGGGTAGTGGTCAACGACCTCGGCGGCTCCACCCATGGTGAAGGTGCCAGCGCCTCCGCCGCCGACCGGGTGGTAGAGGAGATTCGTGCAGCCGGTGGCCATGCCATTGCCAACCATGATTCGGTCAGCCACGGCGCGCGTATTGTCGAGCAGGCCCTGGACAGCTTCGGCCGGGTCGATGTGCTGGTGAACAATGCCGGCATCCTGCGTGACAAGACCTTCCACAAGATGGAGGACAGCGACTGGGAGCAGGTCTACCAGGTGCATGTCGAGGGGGCTTACAAGGTCACCCGCGCCGCCTGGCCGCACATGCGCGAGCAGAACTGGGGGCGGGTGATCTTCACCGCTTCCACGTCCGGCATCTACGGCAACTTCGGCCAGGCCAACTACGGCATGGCCAAGCTGGGCCTGTATGGGCTGACGCGTACTTTGGCAATCGAAGGGCGCAAGCATGGCATCCTGGTCAATGCCATCGCTCCCACGGGTGGCACCCGCATGACCGAAGGGCTGATCCCGCCCCAGGTGTTCGAGCGGCTCAAGCCTGAGCTGGTCAGCCCACTGGTGGTGTACCTGGGCAGCGAACAGTGCCAGGGCAGCGGTGAGCTGTTCGAAGTGGGCGGCGGCTGGGTGGGCAAGGTGCGGTGGGAGCGCAGCTTGGGGGTAGGCTTCGATCCGCGTGAAGGCTTTACCCCGGAGCAGGTGGCGGAGAACTGGGCACGGATTGGCGACTTCGACGGGGCGGTGCACCCTCAGGACAGCTTGCAGGCGTTGCAGCAGATGATGGCGAACTTGCAGAAGTATCCGCTGGGCTGAGCTTTGTACTACCTGTGCTGGCCTCTTCGCGGGTACACCACAAGCCTCTGGGGTAGTGATATCTCTGTGGGAGCGGGTTTACCCGCGAAGAGGCCAGCACGGGCGAAGAATTTTTCAGGGCAGATAAAAAAGGCCGCTGCAAGCCGCAGCGGCCAATCGAGACGTCAGATCAAGGAGCTTCAAAATCTACGTCGGTGAACCTCGCAGGCCTGAAAGGCGGGGGGGAGAGCCCTTCATGCCGGCCAGTGAGTTAAGAATAAGCGCCTGATCCTGTAGGAAAAATAGCCGCTTATGACATTCACCTTTACGTATCGGGCAATAGTGCCGCAGGCGCTCAACCTGCGGGCGAATAGCCCATGCGCCAGCTGGTTTCCCGCGCTGCCGCCAGCAGCCGTTGCGCCGCCGGGCCATGCTCGTCGGCATGGAAGATCGACGTAGGCCCGACCACGGTCATCACCGCAGCGATCTGCCCCATGGCATTGAACACCGGTGCCGACAGCGCATCCACGCCCGGCATCAACAGCCCGTGTACATGGTGCAGGCCACGTTCACGAATGCCCGCCAGTACCGCCTGGTAGTCGGCGGCGCTGTGCTGCAGGGCGGCCAGTTCCCGGTCACGCAACTCCACGGTCTCGCGCTCGGGCAGGTAGGCGGCGAACACCAGCCCGGTAGACGACGTGAGCAGCGGCAGTACCGAGCCGATCTGCGTTACCACGGTGACCGCGCGCACTGCCGGCTCGATGCTGACCACTGTCGCGCCCTGGTTGCCCCATACGGCAACGAAGCAGCTTTCGTTCAGTTCATCGCGCAGTTGCGACAATGGCAGCGCGGCAATCTTCAGCACATCGATGCTGCCCAGCGCCGCCAGCCCTACCCGCAGTGCCTCGCGCCCCAGGCCGTAATGGTTGGTGGCCGCATCCTGCTCGGCAAAACCGCTGGCGATCAATGCCTGCAGGTAACGGTGCACCTTGCTCGCCGGCATCTGCACATGTTCTGCCAGGCGCGACAGGGAGGTGGACGGAGAGAGCTCGGCAAGGGCCTTGAGGATGTCGGTGCCGACCTCCGCCGAGCGGACTTTCTGCTTGCCGTTGTCGGCGGGGGAGCTGGCTTTGGCCATGGACATCTTCTTCCGGATTCTTCGAGTCGCGCCTTTATAGCTTGACGCATTGTCCGTAGCAAATTACGTTATTCGTAATCTGATTACGATAAAAACAATGCAGACGCGCTGCCACCCCGCCCCGGGCCAGCAGCCAGCTGCCAGCAACGGCTCGGCCAGAGCCCGGAGGCATCGATGAATCGCGATACGTCACCCGACCTTCACTACCTCAGCGGCTTCGGCAACGAGTTTGCCAGCGAAGCGCTGCCGGGGGCCTTGCCGGTCGGGCAGAATTCGCCGCAGAAGGCGCCCTATGGGCTGTATGCCGAGTTGCTCTCGGGCACGGCGTTCACCATGACCCGCAGCGAGCAGCGCCGCACCTGGCTGTACCGTATTCGCCCGTCTGCCTTGCACCCGCGTTTCGAGCGCCTGGCGCGCCAGCCGCTGACCGGCCCGCTGGGGGCCATCACCCCCAACCGCCTGCGCTGGAACCCCCAGCCGATCCCCGCCGAGCCGACCGACTTCATCGAAGGCTGGCTGCCCATGGTGGCCAACGCCGCCGCGCAAAAACCGGCCGGCGTAAGCATCTACATCTACCGCGCCAACCGCTCAATGGAGCGGGTGTTCTTCAACGCCGACGGTGAGCTGCTGCTGGTGCCGGAACAGGGCCGCCTGCGCATCGCCACCGAACTGGGGGTGATGGAGGTCGAGCCGCTGGAAATTGCGGTGATCCCGCGTGGCATGAAGTTCCGCGTCGAACTGCTCGACGGCCAGGCCCGTGGCTACATTGCCGAAAACCACGGCGCGCCGCTGCGCATCCCGGACCTGGGCCCGATCGGCAGCAACGGTCTGGCCAACCCGCGCGACTTCCTCACCCCGGTGGCGCACTACGAAGAGGCCGATGGCCCGGTGCAACTGGTGCAGAAGTTTCTTGGCGAACACTGGGCCTGCGAACTGCAGCACTCGCCACTGGACGTGGTCGCCTGGCACGGCAGCAACGTGCCGTACAAGTACGACCTGCGCCGCTTCAACACCATCGGCACGGTCAGCTTCGACCACCCGGACCCGTCGATCTTCACCGTGCTGACCTCGCCGACCAGCGTGCATGGCCTGGCCAACATGGACTTCGTGATCTTCCCGCCACGCTGGATGGTGGCCGAAAACACCTTCCGTCCACCATGGTTCCACCGCAACCTGATGAACGAGTTCATGGGCCTGATCAACGGTGCCTACGACGCCAAGGCCGAGGGCTTCGTGCCGGGCGGTGCCTCGCTGCACGGGGTGATGAGCGCCCATGGCCCCGACGCCGAAACCTGCGAAAAGGCTATTGCCGCCGACCTGGCGCCGCACAAGATCGACAACACCATGGCCTTCATGTTCGAGACCAGCCAAGTGCTGCGCCCGAGCCTGCAAGCCCTTGAATGCCCGCAGTTGCAGGCCGACTACGATAGTTGCTGGGCCACCTTGCCGAGCACCTTCAACCCGAACCGGAGATAACCATGAACCAGACCGCCATTGCCCGTAGCTGGGTCGAGCACGCCAACGGGCACAGCGACTTCCCGCTGCAGAACCTGCCGTTGGGCATCTTCAGCCGGCCGGGTGAAGCCAGGCGCTGTGGCGTGGCCATCGGCGACGCGATCCTCGACCTGGAGGCGGTGCTGGCCGCCGGCCTGTTCGACGGTGCCGCCAAGGCCGCCGTCGAGGCCACCCGTGGTGGGGCGTTGAACGCATTCTTCGCCCTCGGCCGCGGTGCCCGCGTTGCCCTGCGCGAGCGCCTGCTGGTGCTGCTGGGCGAGCACAGCGAACACCAGGCGGCGCTGCAGGCTGCACTGTATCCGGCCAGCGCTTGCCAGCTGCATGTACCGGCGCAGATCGGTGACTACACCGACTTCTACGTGGGCATCGAGCACGCCAAGAACGTGGGCAAGCTGTTCCGCCCCGACAACCCGCTGCTGCCCAACTACAAGTACGTGCCGATCGGTTATCACGGCCGCGCCTCGACCATTCGCCCGTCCGGCACCGATGTACGCCGGCCCAAGGGCCAGACCCTGCCGGCCGGGCACACCGAGCCGAGCTTCGGGCCCTGCGCGCGCCTGGACTATGAACTGGAACTGGGCATCTGGATCGGTCAGGGCAATGACATGGGCCAGGCGATTCCGGTAGGCGATGCCGCCGAGCACGTGGCCGGCCTGTGCCTGCTCAACGACTGGTCGGCGCGCGATATCCAGGCCTGGGAATACCAGCCGCTGGGCCCGTTCCTGTCCAAGAGTTTCATCACCACCGTCTCGCCCTGGGTGGTCACCGCCGAAGCGCTGGAGCCGTTCCGCTGTGCCCAGCCGGCACGCCCGGAAGGCGACCCGCAGCCACTGTCGTATCTGCTGGACAAGCGCGACCAGGCCGCCGGTGCATACGATATCGAGCTGGAGGTGCTGCTGCTGACCGAGCGCATGCGCGAGCAGGGCCTTGCCCCGCACCGCCTGACCTTGAGCAACACCCGCAGCATGTACTGGACGGTGGCGCAGTTGGTCGCGCACCACAGCGTCAACGGCTGCCAGTTGCAACCGGGCGACCTGTTCGGTTCGGGCACGCTGTCGGGCGCCACGCCAGGTTCGTTCGGCAGCCTGCTGGAGATCACCGAAGGCGGCAAGCACCCGGTGGAGCTGGCCAGCGGCGAGGTGCGCAAGTTCCTCGAAGACGGCGACGAGATCATCCTGCGTGCCCGCTGTGCGCGTGATGGTGTGGCCAGCATCGGCTTCGGCGAATGCCGTGGCACGGTCATCGCGGCCAACTGAGGAGGCAGGGGCATGGAGCTGTACACCTATTACCGTTCCACCTCGTCCTACCGGGTGCGCATTGCCCTGGCACTGAAGGGGCTGGCCTACCAGTCCCTGCCGGTCAACCTGCTGCAGGGTGAGCAGCGTGGTGCAGGCTATGTCGCCGTCAACCCGCAGGGCCGCGTGCCGGCCTTGCGCACTGACGGCGGTGAGCTGCTGGTGCAGTCGCCGGCGATCATCGAGTACCTGGAAGAGGTTTATCCACAGCCCGCGCTGCTGCCTGCCACGGCCGAGGCGCGCGCCAAGGTGCGGGGCGTGGCGGCGATCATCGGCTGCGACATCCATCCATTGCACAACGTCAGCGTGCTCAACCGGCTGCGTCAGGCCGGCCAGGACGAGAGCCAGGTCAACCAGTGGATCGGCCACTGGATCAGCCAGGGGCTGGCGGCAGTGGAGCAACTGATTGGCGATCACGGCTTCTGCTTCGGTGATGAGCCGGGCCTGGCGGATGTCTACCTGATCCCGCAGTTGTACGCGGCCGAACGCTTCAACATCGACCTCGACAGCTTCCCGCGCATCCTGCGGGTTGCCGCCCTGGCGGCCGGTCACCCGGCGTTCGCCCAGGCCCACCCCGCACAGCAGCCGGACAGCCCGGCTCAGTGAATGGAACGGTTCGCCGCCGGAAGCTTGCCGATACGTTCGGACAGCTTCAGGCGCTGGACCGGGTCTTCCGTCAGCAGTAACGCATGCTCCAGGTCGAAGCGCTCGGCCTGCGGGCAATCCAGGTGCTGGTAGAGCGAGGCACGGGTCACGTAGTCGCTGACCTGTACCGGCCCCAGTTGCATGACTCGCTCGGCATCGATCAGCGCCGCCAGGTGGTCGTCGTTGCTCATGTGCAACTGGCGCAGGTTGCGCGAAAGGCGTTGCAGCATCTGCTGCGGGCTGGCGCTGCGCATGTGCTCGGCAGTCAGCGCTACCTGCGGGCCGAACTGGCGTGCCAGCAGCTCACGGCAATCGTTAGGGTACAGGCGCCGGCCACCACAGGGGTCGAGCAGGTGATCGGCACCTGGTACGCGCAGCAGGAAATGGCCGGGGAAGCCGACGCCCTCAAGGGGGATGGAGAGGCGCCAGGCCAGTTCCAGGGCGAGGATGGCCAGGGTCAGCGGTTGGCCACGGCGGCGCTGCAGCACCTTGTCCATCATCGCGGCATGCGGGCGCAGCGGGTGGTATTCATCCTGCTGGAAGCCCAGGGCAGTGAGTTGGCGCAGCAGTGGCTGGGCCAGTTCGCACAGCGGCAGCATCGGCAGGTTGGCGCTGATCTCGCGCTGCAGGTCATGCAGCTTGGCAAGGCTGGCCGCGGGCTCGACGCTGGGGTCGTGCTCGGCGGCAATCCACAATGCGGCTTCCAGCAGGGCGACGGGCTCGCGTTCCAGGCAGGCCAGGCAGGCTTGACGTGGCTTCATGGGGCTTCTCCACACACGCTTGAGTATTAGCCGCGGCGCGCGGTTTCGTCCAGTGGTCCGGCGGCGGCGCCAGCCCAAGGGCCGTGCCTATACTGGAAGGAGCACCTCGTAGGGGAGCCTGTCGATGTTCGCGCTGATGCAAAGCACCCGTACCCAGTCGTTGCACTTGTTCACCCACCCGCCCACCGGCCTGAAGGCCGTGGTGGTGATCCACAGCGAGCAGCTGGGCCCGGCCATGGGCGGCTGCCGCTACCTGCCTTACGCCGATGATGAAAGCGCCATGACCGACGCCATTCGCCTGGCCCAGGGCATGAGCTACAAGGCGGCGCTGGCCGGCCTGCCACTGGGGGGCGGCAAGGCGGTGATCATGCGCAACCCGCATGTGGAAAACCGTGCTGCGCTGTTCGAGGCCTTTGGCCGCTTCATCGACACCTTGCAAGGGCGCTTCATCATCGCCGTGGACAGTGGCACCTCGACCCTGGACATGGACTGCATTGCCCAGAGTACTCCGCATGTGACCAGCACCACGGCCTCGGGTGACCCCTCACCGCATGCGGCGATGGGGGTTTTTGCCGGCATTCGTGCGACCACTTCGTTCCGCCTTGGCAGTGATGACCTGCAAGGGCTGCGGGTGGCGGTGCAAGGGCTGGGCAATGTCGGTTATGCGCTGGCGGAGCAACTGCATGCGGCGGGTGCGGACCTGCTGGTGAGTGATCTGGACCCTGGGCGGGTGCGGCTGGCGGTGGAGCAGTTCAATGCCCATCCGGTGACCAACGATGCGTTGATCAGCACCCCTTGCGACATCTTTGCCCCTTGCGGCGTGGGGCCGGTGTTGAACGGGCAGAGCGTGATGCAGTTGCGTTGCGCGGCAGTGGCGGGGGCGGCGAACAACCAGTTGACCACCTTGCAGGTAGCCGACCAGCTGGAGTCGCGCGGGATACTGTATGCACCCGACTACGTGATCAATGCCGGTGGGTTGATCTATGTGGCGCTCAAGCATCGTGGCGAAGACCTGGGCACCATCACTGCGCACCTGGCGCGGATACCTTCGCGGCTGACCGAAGTGTTTGGCCATGCGCAGGCAGAGAAGCGCTCGCCGGCACGGGTGGCGCAGATGCTGGCGGAGCGGTTGCTCTACGGCTGAAGGTTGATACCGGCTTTGCTGGCCTCTTCGCGGGCACGCCCGCTCTCATGGAGTTGCACATAACTCATTGAATTAGCAGGGACTCTGTGGGAGCGGCTTTAGCCGCGAACACCGGCGCAGCCGGTGCCATGCACCGCGTTGGATTCTTCGCGGCTAAAGCCGCTCCCACAGGAATACCTCCAGCCCAGCGCTTGTGCCGTACCTGCTGGAGCGGCCAGTGCAGGCAATTACTCGGCCGCTGGCGCTTCGAGCAACTCGGCCAACGCATCCGGCTGGCTCTTGAACGCCCTTGCGAACACATCGCGGTTCCTGGCCATGTAGATACCGGCTTCCTCGACCTGCTGCTCGGTCAGCGAGGGCACTGCCTTGTGCAGTACTTCGGCGAGGCGCTCGGCCAGTTCGAGCATCTTGTCGTGACGGTCTGCTTCGGCCTTATCCATGAACAAGCGCTCCGGGTCGCGGCTGCTGCGGTACACCACTTCGACGGCCATTCATCACCTCTATGCCTTTTGCTGGGTTTATACTGTATACATATACAGTAATGGCAATGTTGATTGGTTCGCAAGCAGAAATTGTAGCGTGGCGCAAAGGGCTTACTGCTTCATGCCCAACTCAGCATCATCCATCAGCGCCTTGGCCATCGCGCTCAAGTAGTGCGCAGCCCAGATCATCATCGGTTTCTCGTCCATCAGGCCGGTGATGGTCAGTTCGCGTACATAGCCCATCAGCTCTGAGGACTGCTCGCGGGCGTCCCGGCAAGGGATGCCTGGCTCGATGCGGAAGAGTGGGTGGGTGCCGTTTTCACCTTGGAAGAAGGTGGTTTTGCCGACGGTGAATTGGGTGTCTTCTGTGGTCATTTTTGAATCCCCTGAAAATTCTCGACTGCCTGGACGGGCCCTTTCGCGGGTGAACCCGCTCCCACAGGTACTGCATCTACCTCAGGGCCTGTGGAGATCCTGTGGGAGCGGGTTTACCCGCGAAGAGGCCAGCCCAGACAACGCAACACTCAAACCTCAGTGCAAAGTCCGAGGCTCAGCGGGCATCTGCACCTGAACTAGTGCCGACTCAAGCAAAGCCCGCAACGTCTCCAGTTCATGCATTGAGGTCATCATCAAAATCGATGCTGGCGACTTGGGCTGAAGCAACAAGGCCTGATGCACCACGGTGGCTGCGCACAACGCATAGTCCGTAGCCTGGATCAGGGTGTCTTCAAGGGAATGGGGGTGGATCGGGGACTACTTTCAGCATGATGAAGGCCTGTTCAAGTTTGGGCCACCACCTCCTGCTGTCAAACAGGAAGGCGGCAGCTGTGCATGGGTTGACAGACCGGTGAACAGAACCAAAAGCCGGCGCACACGAGGTGCCCCATGACAGCTGCCATAAAGGCAAAGCCATGTGGTTAGTTCAGGGCGGCCTGTCAAAGCCGGTCGCTGTTTGCCAGCGACGATCCGAGACTAGTGCTCATCCCCGAACACCACAATGGCAGGGAGTATCTTTGGGAAATGCCCTACAAGGAAGGGGTTAAATCTGATTTTTCCCAGCACAGGGCCGTGTTTCTGGCAACTTGCCACGCCTCAAGGTGCCTTGCGGCAATCGGTCGCCTTCCAAGGCAGGGGCCTGGCCCTTTAACTGCATGGCACAAGCGTCACAGCGGTGACGCATCATCCTTCAAGACGTATCGGGGAATGGAACATCGTGAACATCAAATGGGCAGAAAAGCTGCGCAAGGGCCTGCACGGCTCGGCCGACTCGCTGGGCAACCTGTGCGTCGAGGCATTCCATTACCTGGCACTGTTCGGCATCGGCGCGATCACCGCCTATGCGGCGGTGATGACGTTCATGGACATGCTCGGCAAGGGTGGGGTCAGTGTCGATGACATCCTGCTGCTGTTCATCTACCTGGAACTGGGGGCGATGGTCGGTATCTACTTCAAGACCAACCACATGCCGATCCGCTTCCTGCTGTACGTGGCCATCACTGCGCTGACCCGCCTGCTGATCGGCGACGTCTCGCACCACAAGGCGCCGGACGCAGGGCTGTTGTACGTGTGCGGTGGCATCCTGTTGCTGGCGTTCGCGATCCTGGTGGTGCGCTACGCCTCTTACCGCTACCCCTCGACCAAGGCGCTGGATGCCAGCGGCAAGGAAGTGGAGGAGGGCAAGTAGCCCTCAGGTGGCCATGAAGTGGCGCGGCTCGTGGCGTGCATCGCGGGTCAATGCGGCCAGCACCTGCATGGGGTTCTGGCTGAGTTCGATGGCCAGGCCCAGGCGGATGCTGTCGATTACCCGCTGCAGGCGCACCGGGTCATTGCGCTGGGCCTGGGTGATGAGGCGCTTGGCGACCACGCCGGCGTCGTCGGAAAGGGTCAGCATGATGCTGCCGTCGAGGTTTGCAATACTCAGGTTGACCCGGTATTCGGGGGCGAATGCAGCACTGATTCGTTCGAATGGGTTGCTCATGGTCTTGCTTCTGCGCTGAATGGATGCAGCAGTTGACCGGGAGTATTGCCGGTTGGTTCAGCGCCATCGATCGATACAAACGAAAACGCCCGGCATCAGGCCGGGCGTTTTGCATTGCCGATCAGGCGTCCGGATCACTCAGCTCCAGGGCGCCGCGCTTGCTGCGCAGTTTGCCGTAGAAGTGTTCCAGCGCGTGGTTGAGCTTGGCGGCGGCACCGTCGACCGCCTGGTCCAGCGAAGTGGCGGTGTGGGTCACCGAAATCGGTTGATGGCCTTTGGGGCGAGCCTCCATCTGGCAGCGTTTGTCATGCGGTCCGGGCTTGGCGCCGTTCTCGTCGCGCAGGTGAACCTCGATGCGGGTGAGGTCGTCCTCGTAACGTTCCAGCGAGTTCTGCAGTGTGCTGCGGACCCACTGGTCGAGCCGGGCATTGCCTTCGAAATGGTTGCTGCTGTTGACCTGGATTTGCATGATTCAATCCTTATTCAGCTTGCTCGCATGGAGACGCGCCTAGGCCTTTGAGACCCTTGGTATTTCTGCGTCTCTTGACTCTAAGGTCAGGCAATGGCGTGACGAATTCAAGCCCTTTTTGAAAATAAATTTCTTGTTGCATTCAAGGCGACAGGCGGCGCATCGCTCGGCCTTTGCTTATGAGAATTGAAATCATTATTATTGCAGCCCCGTAAACGCCCGGACCTTCGCCATGACGCGCAAAACCGCCGGCCTCTCGCTCAGCTATCGCATGGCCGTGACCTCACGCAGCCTGGCCGCGCTGCTGGGCGGCTACCTGCTGGCGTCCATGGCCAGCGTCTGTATTGCCCTGGTAGCGCCACTGCCACAGGTCGATGCCACGCTCACCGGCCTGCTGCTGTCATTCGTCTTCTACCTGCTGGCGTTCATCTGGTGCTTCGCCTGCCGCAGCGCTTTGCGCGCCTGGCTGGGCGTGCTGGCGCCAAGCGTGCTGCTGGGGGTGATCAGCGGGTTGGCCTACTGGATGAAAACCCCATGAAAGAAGGCTTCCGCCAGGCCATGGCCTGGCTGCACACCTGGACCGGACTGATCTTCGGCTGGCTGTTGTTCGCCATCTTCCTCACCGGCACGCTGTCGTATTTCAAGGAAGAAATTACCCACTGGTCGCAGCCCGAAGTGCGCAGCCATGCACTGGACCCAATCCATAGCCTGGAGGTGGCCCAGCGTTACCTGCAGGATAACGCCGGGCACTCGGGCACCTGGCTGATCCGCATGCCCAACGCACGCGAGGCCGCCTTGAGCGTGGGCTATCGCGACCCCAATGGCGGGCCGCGCGGCTTCGCCAGCAAGACCCTCGATACCCAGAGCGGCCAGCCGGTCGAGGCACGCGACAGTCGCGGTGGCGAGTTCTTCTACCGCTTCCACTTCCAGTTGCAGATGCCTCACCCCTTCGGCCGCTGGCTGTCGACGTTCTGTGCCTTCATCATGCTGCTGGGCCTGGTCACCGGCATCATCACCCACAAGAAGATCTTCAAGGAGTTCTTCACCTTCCGCCCCGGCAAGGGCCAGCGCTCCTGGCTGGACGGGCACAACGCCATCGGCGTGCTGGTGCTGCCGTTCCATCTGATGATCAGCTACAGCAGCCTGGTGCTGTTCATGTACCTGGTGATGCCGGCCGGCATCATGGCCAGCTACGGCAATGACACCGGCAAGTACTTCAACGACCTGTTCGGCCGTAACGATGCGCCCAAGGCGGCCCATGTGGCCGCGCCGCTGGTACCGTTGCCGAGCCTGTATGCCAAGGTGCAGGACCTGCAACCGGGCGCGCGTATCGGCCGTATCCAGGTGGACAATGCCGGCGACAGCAATGCCCGCGTCACCTTCACTCAGTCTGCGGCCGACCATGTGGCCTATCGGCGCAGCGCCAACTGGACCTTCGATGGTGCCAGTGGTGCGCTGCTGAGCCAGGGCAAGCCGGAGAGCGGGGCGATGATGACCGCCTTCAGCTTTGCCGGCCTGCACATGGGCAACTTCGCCGGGCCCTGGCTGCGCTGGCTGTACTTCTTCTTTGGCGTGGCCGGTACTGCGGTGATCGGTACCGGGTTGGTGATGTGGCTGGGCAAGCGCCAGCTCAAGCATGCCAGGAGCGAACGGCTGCCGTGTGGACTGCGCCTGGTCGAAGTGCTCAATATCGCCAGCATGAGCGGCCTGCTGCTGGCCGTGGCGGGCTTCTTCTGGGCCAACCGCCTGATCCCCATGGGCGTCGAAGGCCGGGCCGACTGGGAGGTCAATGCCTTTTTCATCACCTGGGGCCTTTCGCTGGTGCATGCCGTGCTGCGCAGCGGGCGCCGGGCCTGGGGCGAGCAACTGGTACTCGGCGCGCTGGCCTTCGCCTTGCTGCCGCTGCTCAATGGCCTGACCACCGGCCAGGGCTTGAACCATTCGCTGCAGGCGGGTGACTGGGCCATGGCCGGCTTCGACCTGACCGCGCTAGGCACCGGCCTGTTCCTGGCCTGGCTGGCCGGCAAGATGTTGCGCAGCCCCAAGCCAGTGGCCAAGCGCGCCCCTCGTGCAGCAAAAAAACCGAGCACTGAAACGGCGGAGGCAAGCTGATGCTGGGTAATGCACTGATCGCCTTCGCAGGCTTCGTTGCCCTGTGCCTGGCCATGGAGAAACATTTCACCGACCTGCTCGGGCGCAAGCCGCGCCCGGGGCAGTTGCGCCTGTTGCGCAGCGCCGGCTGGCTGCTGCTGGTGCTTTCGCTGCTGCTCAGCGTGCACCTGCGCGGCATGGCCCATGGCCTGGTGGAGTGGACTGCAGTGCTGATGGCCGGGGTGACCCTGTGGGTGTTCGGCCTGCCATACCAGCCCCGCCTGCTGCTGGGCCTGGCGGCCGCCAGCGTGGTGCTGGGGCCGTTGCTGGCCGTGTTCGCCGAGTGACCCGGTGAGCGAGCCGGGCGACATGACCGAGGCGGATGCCGAAAGCGGCGGCGGGCGTGCGCGCTTCGTCCAGGTGTTCCTGGCCCAGCGGGCACGCATGGAGGCACTGGTGAGCCGCCGGGTCGGCTGCCGGGCCACGGCATCGGACCTGGTCCAGGAGCTGTTCCTGCGCTTCTGGCGCCGCCCTGAGGTCAAGGTCGAGGCGCTGGACACCTACCTGCTGCGTTGCGCCGGCAACCTGGCCATCGACCACCTGCGCAGCGAAGGCAGCCGTGAACGTGCGGCCGAAGCTGTGTTGCCGGTGGATGCAGCGGCCATGGCCCAGGCGCCGGAGCAGGCCGTGGAGGTCGACCACGACTTGCAGCGCATCGAAGCTGCCTTGCGTGCCTTGCCTGAACGCACCCGGCAGATCTTCCTGCTCAACCGCATCCACGGCTGCAAGTACGGCGAGATCGCCAAGGCCATGCAACTGTCCCAGAGTGCTGTGGAAAAGCATATGATGCGCGCCCTCGAAGCGTGCAAGGCGAGTGTTGCCGAGCCCGCGTCCACCCCACGCCGGCCAGGGAGTGCCCGTCGATGAGCCGTTTACCGCAGATCACCGAGGCGCAGTCCCGGGCCGCGCTGCAATGGCTCAGCCGAATCAACGAGCAGCCCGCGCAGGCCGAGGGGGCGGCGTTCAAGCGTTGGTTGTTGGCCGACCCCGGGCATCGCGCAGCCTACGAACAGGCCCAGGCGCTGTGGCAGAGAAGTGCCATCCCGGCGGCGCGCCTGGCTGATGAAGAGCATGAAGGCCTGCAGCGCTACCTGGATGCCATGGCCAGGCCACCGGCCACGCGCCGGTGGCGGGTCGGGGCGATTGCAGTGGCGGCCTGCCTGGTACTGGCCTTTGGTGTCGCCGGTGGTTGGCACCCGGGATACTGGTTGCAGGACCTGCGAGCCGACTACAGCAGCATCGGGCAAGTTCGCCAGGTAACGTTGGCTGACCAGTCACAAGTGACGCTGGATGCGGGTAGTGCGATTGCGGTGGATTTCGCCCACGGCGAGCGCCGCGTGCGGTTGCTGCATGGTGCAGCGTTCTTCCAGGTTACGCATACCGGCGCGCCATTCCTGGTCGAAGCTGGCGGTGGCGAGGTGCGGGTGCTCGGCACCCAGTTCGAAGTGCGCGAGCAGGACGATGGTGCCCACGTCACGGTACGCAGCGGGCGGGTGGCGGTGAGCCCGGCACCGGGCGCCATATCGCGTGAACTGACGGCCAACCAACAGGTGGCCTACGCTGCCGGTCGGGTGGGCGATACCCAGGCAGTGGACAGCGACAACCGCCTGGCCTGGCGACAGGGCTGGCTGAATTACTACCAGGTGCCGCTGGCGCAGGTGGTCGAGGACCTGGGGCGCTATTACCCGGGGCGCATCCTGTTGCTCGATGGTGAGCTGGGGCAGCGCAAGGTCAGTGGTAGTTTCCCGGTGGCCGAGCCGTTGCTGGCGCTGGATTCGCTGGGCAAGGTAATGGGCTTTTCGCGGCAGACTGTGCTGGGGCGGTTGACCCTGATCCGGTAGTCGCCTGTGCCGGCCTCTTCGCGGGCTTGCCCGCTCCCACAGGTACTGCACCGGATTCGAAACTTGTGCAGTCCCTGTAGGAGCGGGCAAGCCCGCGAAGAGGCCGGCACAGGCAGAAAATATTTTTCAGTCAACAGGTGAGGTAACAGGACGTGGCATCCGTGTAATGAGTGGAAGTGCGATTCATTCGCAGTCAAATCCCTCTCACAGGTCAGCGTCCATGAAGTTCACCCCGCGTTGTGTCCCCCTCTGGCTAGGCCTTTCCGTGCTCCCGGCACTCGCTGTCGCCCCCCTGGCCTGCGCCGCCGAGCAACAGCAGGCGTACGCCTTTGCCCAGCCGGCGCAACCCCTGGTCCAGGCACTCAGCGCCTTCAGCCGCACCACCGGCCAGAGCGTGGTCTACACCCTGGAACTGCCCGGCGTGCAGGCGCCGGCGCTGAACGGCAGGTTCAGCGCCGAGCAGGCCCTGCAACAGCTGCTGGGCACTACCGGGCTGGCCTGGCGCCGCGTCGATGCACGCACCCTCACCCTTGAGGCGGTGGACACCTCCGGCGCCCTCAACCTGCAGGCCACCACCGTGACCTCGCAACTGGACGACTACAGCTACCAGCCCCCGGCTACCGCCTCGATCATGCGCGGGCAGGGCCCGAGCCAGGACATCCCCCAGGCAATCAATGTGGTACCGGCCCAGGTCATCCGTGACCAGGCCCCGCGCAACCTCGACGACGCCCTGGCCAACGTCAGCGGCATCACCCAGGGCAACAACTTCGGCGGTACCTCCGACACGGTGATGAAGCGCGGCTTCGGCGACAACCGCGACGGCTCGATCATGCGCGATGGCATGCCCGTCGTGCAGGGCCGCAACCTCAGCGCCAGCACCGAGCGGGTCGAAGTGCTCAAGGGCCCGGCCTCGCTGCTGTACGGCATCCAGGACCCGGGCGGGGTGATCAACGTGGTCAGCAAGCGCCCGCAACTCGAGCAGTACAACGCCCTGACCGTGCGCGGGTCCACCTACGGCAGCGGCAAGAACGGCAGCGGCGGCGGGCTCGACAGCACCGGTGCGCTGGGCGACAGCAACTTCGCCTATCGCCTGATCGTCGATCACGAGGATGAGGACTACTGGCGCAACTACGGCGTGCACCGCGAATCGCTGGTGGCGCCGTCGCTGGCCTGGCTGGGTGAAGATACCCAGGTGGTACTGGCCTACGAGCACCGCGAATTTCTCTCCCCCTTCGACCGTGGTACGGCGTTCGGCAACAACGGCCACCCGCTGGACATCCCGGCCACGCGGCGCCTTGACGAGCCGTTCAACGACATGGAGGGGCGTTCCGACCTGTACCGTCTGGAAGTCGACCACCAACTGGCCGATGACTGGAAGCTGCACTTCGGCTACAGCTTCAACCGCGAAACCTATGATGCCAGCCAGGTGCGGGTGACCGGCGTAAATGAAGAAAGCGGCACGCTGGCGCGCAGCATCGACGGCACCCACAACGCCATGAGCCGTGACCAGTTCGCCACGCTGAGCCTGGCCGGTAATGTGGAACTGGCCGGGATGCAGAACGACCTGCTGTTCGGTGTCGATCATGAGGACCGCAAGATCTTCCGCGGCGACCTGATCCGGCAGACGGCCCGATCCACCTTCAGCTATGTGAGCCCGGTCTACGGTCAGGAAGTGGAGGGCACCCAAGTCGGTGCCAAGGAGAGCGACCAGACCGACAAGCTGCGTACTGATTCGCTGTTCTTCCAGGATGCCCTGCACCTGGACGACCACTGGATCCTGGTGGCTGGCGCACGCTTCCAGCAATACGACCAGTTGGCCGGGCGCGGCCGGCCGTTCCTGGTCAACACCGACACCAGCGGCCAGAGCTGGGTACCGCATGCCGGTGTGGTCTACAAGGTCGATGAGCAGCTGTCGCTCTATGCCAGCTACAGCGAATCGTTCAAGCCCAACTCGACGATTGCACCCTTGAGCATTGGCGGTGGCCTTACCCAGACCCTCGACGGCAGCTTTGCCCCGGAGGAAGGTAAATCATGGGAGCTGGGCGCCAAACTCGACATGCCTGGCCGTGTCACGGGCACTCTGGCGTTGTTCGATATCACCAAGCGCAACGTGCTCGTTTCCAACTTTGACACCACTACGCGCGAAACGGTGTACAGCAATGCCGGGGAGGTCAGCTCACGGGGCGTCGAGCTGGACCTGACCGGTCAGCTGAGTGAGCGCTGGAGCCTGATCGGCAGCTACGCCTTCACCGATGCGCAAGTGACCAAGGACCCGGACCTCAAGGGCAACCGCCTGCAAAACGTGGCCCGGCACAGTGGTTCGCTGTCGGCGGTGTATGACTATGGCAGCCTGTTCGGTGGCGATCGCCTGCGCATTGGCGCGGGGGCGCGGTACGTGGGCGAGCGCGCTGGCAACCCGACCAACACCTTCGACCTGCCGTCCTATACCGTGGCCGATGCCTTTGCCAGCTACGAGACCAGGCTCGACGAGCACAAGGTGCTGTTGCAGCTGAACGTGAAGAACCTGTTCGACAAGGTTTACTACAGCTCGGCGGTGAACCAGTACTTTGTGGCCATTGGCGATGCACGGCAGGTGAGCTTGTCCAGTACCTTCGAGTTCTAGGTATTTGGGGCCGCAAAGCGGCCCCAGTTTCACGAATTGAAGGCTAAACGGTATTCGCCCGGTGTTGCACCGACCGCCTGGCGGAACCGGTTGCTGAAATGGCTGGCACTGGCAAACCCGCACAACAGGGCAATCTCCCCCAACGGCATCCCCCCCAGCCGCAACAGCTGGCAGGCCCGATGCAGCCGCCGGGCCAGAAGGTACTGGTGCGGCGGCAGCCCGAAACTGGCGCGGAACATGCGGGCAAAGTGGTATTCGGACAGGTTGCAGCGCAAGGCCAGTTCACCCAGGGTGATGGGCTGGTCGAGGTGCGCTTCGATGTAGTCGACCAGCTGCCGGCGCAGGTTCGGTGCCAGCCCGCCTTTCAGGCGCAGGCCCTGGCGCAGCCCGACCTGGCTGAGCAGCGCATGGTCGACGATCTCGTGTGCAAGGCTGCTGGCCAGCAGGCGTTCGCCAGGTTCATCCCAGTCCAGGGTTATCAGCTGGCGAAAGCGCGTGGCTTGTTGCGGGTCATCGAGAAAGGTCGCTTCCTGCAGTTGCAGCTCACGCGGTTCACGGTCGAGCAGGCGCACGCAGCCCAGGGCGAATTGCGCCTCGCTGACATACAGGTGTGCCAGGCGGATCGCGCCATTGACCACCCAGTTCGACTCGTGCCCGGCCGGCATCACGCACAGCTTGTCGGGCGCCCCTTTGTCGCCCGGGCGCTGGCGGCGGAAGGTGCCAGTGCCGTCGGCGATGTAGCACGACAGGGTGTGATGGCTCGGTGCCTGGTAGTCGCGGGCATCATCGCGGTTGCTCCACAACGCCGCTGCCAGCCCGTCGCCCAGGTGCGCGCTCAGCTCCAGCCGGGCGTGGGGCGAGGCGTGCATGGCGTTGAACACTTGCAGCTGGGTGAGTGGGGTCATGGGCGGTTCCTCTTGCCAGCCATCCTACTGCGCCTTGGGCAGGCTTACAGCTACCCGCGGGACAAATGCGCAAGTTTGTGCAAGCGCGTGGGTGTTCGACAGGAGAACACTGAAATGCCTCGGCGAGGGCTGCGCCCTCGATTCGCGGCTAAAGCCGCTCCCACAGGGACCGCGCCAGCCTCGAGAGCAGCGTGGTCCCTGTGGGAGCGGCTTTAGCCGCGAAGCGCCGGGCACCGATCTTGAAAGGCCCAAGGAACCGCCGCCATGAACCTGTCACTCTACCTGCTCACCGTCCTGATCTGGGGCACCACCTGGATCGCCCTGAAACTCCAGCTGGGCGTGGTCGCCATTCCGGTCTCGATCGTCTACCGCTTTGCCTTGGCCGGGCTGATCCTGTTCGCCTTCCTGCTGCCCACCCGGCGCCTGCAGCCGATGAACCGACGTGGCCACCAGATCTGCCTGGCCCAGGGCCTGTGCCTGTTCTGCGTCAACTTCATCTGCTTCCTCAGTGCCAGCCAGTGGATCGCCAGCGGCCTGATCGCCGTGGTGTTCTCCACCGCCACCCTGTGGAACGCGCTGAACGCACGGATCTTCTTTGGCCAGAAGATCGCCAGCAATGTGCTCGGCGGCGGCGCCTTGGGCTTGCTCGGCCTGGGCCTGCTGTTCTGGCCGGAGCTGTCGCACCAGGCGGCCAGCCGCGAAACCCTGTACGGCCTCGGCCTGGCCCTGCTCGGCACGCTATGCTTCTCGGCCGGCAACATGCTGTCGAGCATGCAGCAGAAGGCCGGGCTCAAGCCCATGACCACCAATGCCTGGGGCATGGTCTACGGGGCAGCGATGCTGGCGGTGTTCTGTGTGGTCAGTGGCGTGCCGTTCAGCATGGAGTGGAACGTGCGCTACATCGGCTCGTTGCTGTACCTGGTGGTGCCGGGCTCGGTGATCGCCTTTACCGCCTACTTGACCCTGGTCGGGCGCATGGGGCCGGAGCGGGCAGCGTACTGCACGGTGCTGTTCCCGTTGGTGGCGTTGAATGTGTCGGCGGTGGCCGAGGGATATCAGTGGACGGCGCCGGCCTTGTTGGGGCTGGTGGCGGTGATGGCGGGGAATGTGCTGGTGTTTCGCAAGCCCAGAGTCAAGTTGGCTGAGGGTGTTGTGGTGGCCAAATAGGTGATGTGTTGCCTGCACCGGCCTCTTCGCGGGTAAACCCGCTCCCACAGCTACCCCACAGCCCTCAGAGCCTGTGCAATACCTGTGGGAGCGGGTTTACCCGCGAAAGGGCCGGTGCAGGCAGTAGAGGGCTATCAGCCCTTCCACACCTGCGGGTTCACCAGGTCCCGCGGCCGCTCACCCAGCAGGGCCGCGCGCAGGTTGTCGATTGCCCGGTTGGCCATGGCCTCGCGGGTTTCGGCGGTAGCTGAGCCAACGTGCGGCAAGGTCAGCGCATTGGGCAGCTTGAACAGCGGCGAATCGCTCAGCGGCTCTTTCTCGTACACGTCCAGGCCCGCACCACGAATGGTACCGTTCTGCAGTGCATCGATCAGCGCAGCTTCATCCACCACCGGCCCGCGGGCGATGTTGATCAGGAACGCGCTCGGCTTCATCAGTTGCAACTCACGCGCACCGATCAGCTTGCGGGTGGCATCGGACAACGGCACCACGATGCAGACGAAATCGGCTTCGGCCAGCAGTTGCTCCAGGCTGCGGAACTGCGCCCCCAGCTCTTGCTCCAGCGCGGTCTTGCGGCTATTGCCGGAATAGATGACCGGCATGTTGAAACCGAACCGGCCGCGACGGGCAATGGCGGCACCGATGTTGCCCATGCCGACGATGCCCAGGGTCTTGCCATGCACATCGCTGCCGAAGTGGGCCGGGCCCACGGTGGCCTGCCAGTTGCCGGCCTTGGTCCAGGCATCCAGCTCGGCGGTGCGGCGGGCGCAGCCCATGATCAGCGAAAAGCCCAGGTCGGCGGTGCTTTCGGTCAGCACGTCGGGGGTGTTGGTCAGGGCGATGCCGCGCTCGTTGAAGTAGTCCAGGTCGTAGTTGTCGTAGCCGACCGACACGCTGGATACCACCTCCAGCCTGGCCGCGCCTTCAAGCTGCGCCCGGCCGAGCTTGCGGCCAACGCCGATCAGGCCATGGGCCTCGGGCAGGGCTTCGTTGAACTGGGCGTTGATATCGCCGAGCTTGGGGTTCGGGATGATCACGTTGAAGTCTTGCTGCAGGCGTTCGGCCATGGCCGGGGTGATACGGCTGAAGGCCAGGACGGTCTTTTTCATCGGGCTACGTCTCTGCAAGGCGGTGGGGCGGTGGTGGTTTCTTCGCGG
This sequence comes from Pseudomonas sp. 43(2021), assembly GCF_017490805.1. Lineage (NCBI taxonomy): Bacteria > Pseudomonadati > Pseudomonadota > Gammaproteobacteria > Pseudomonadales > Pseudomonadaceae > Pseudomonas > Pseudomonas sp. 43(2021). The sequence continues at coordinate 38,849 of NZ_JAFGYJ010000027.1, read as the reverse complement.
GTGAACCCGCTCCCACAGGTATTGCACAGGCGTGGAAGGCAGTGGTGTACCTGTGGGAGCGGGTTTACCCGCGAAGAGGTCGGCAATGGTTAGCAACCTACCATTGTCCGCCCCCGCAATACAGCAGCTTTTTAGTTGGCGATCATCACCTGATGGGTTTTCAGGTCTGCCTCATGCGCCGCGAGAATCTCCGGCAGCGAGTTGCGCAGGTACTCGACCCAGGTCTTGATCTTGGCATCCAGGTACTGCCGCGACGGGTAGATGGCGTACAGGTTGAGCTCCTGCAACCGGTACTCGGGCAGTACCCGCACCAGGCTGCCGTCGCGCAGGCCGTCGATGGCCGAATAGATCGGCAGCACGCCCACACCCATGCCGCTGCGGATCGCAGTCTTCATGGCATCGGCAGTATTGACCATGAACGGCGAGCTGGTGATGTTGACCATTTCCTGGCCTTCCGGCCCGTCGAACAGCCATTTCTCCAACGGGATCACCGGGCTGACCATGCGCAGGCAGGCGTGCTTGAGCAGGTCGGCAGGCTTGTGCGCCACGCCGTGGCGGGCGATGTAGGCGGGCGAGGCGCAGACGATGCTGTAGGTGATGCCCAGCCGTTGGGACACGAACCCTGAGTCGGGCAGTTCGGTGGCCAGCACGATGGACACGTCATAGCCCTCGTCGAGCAGGTCGGGCACGCGGTTGGCCATGGTCAGGTCGAAGGTCACGTCCGGGTGCGATTCGCGATAGCGGGCGATGGCGTCGACCACGAAGTGCTGACCGACCCCGGTCATCGAGTGCACCTTCAACATCCCGGCCGGGCGGGCATGGGCATCGCTGGCCTCGGCCTCGGCTTCTTCGACATAGGTAAGAATCTGTTCGCAACGCATCAGATAGCGCTTGCCGGCTTCGGTCAGCGCAATGCGGCGGGTGGTACGGTTGAGCAGCCTTGTTTGCAGATGGGCTTCCAGGTTGGAGACCGCCCGCGACACGTTCGCGGTGGTCGTATCCAGTTGCCCGGCGGCAGCGGTAAAGCTGCCGAGTTGGGCTACGCAACTGAAAGCACGCATGTTTTGCAGGGTGTCCATGGGTCACTCTCGATGTAGAGGACAAAATTGTGTCACGAAGTAACGTAAAAGAGATGAAAAGTTGCCTTCGACCAAAGGCGGATTATCGCCGTTTTGGTAACAAAGATTCGCAGGAATCCACGCTTATCGCCAGTGCTGACGCCCCCTAGAATTGCCCGGCCTCTTCACCTCTTCCTCGGGAAATCGCAGCTGTGCCGCGTCGCATCATCAGAACGCTCAATGCGTTCAGTGCCTGTGCCCTTGCCCTCACCTTGAGCGGCTGTATCGGAACCTGGGGCATTGCCCCGCAAAGCAAGACGCTGCAAGCCAACACCCTGACCACCGACGCGGCCATACGTGAAGCCGCGACCGACGCCCATTGGCCCGACCAGCAGTGGTGGCGCGCCTATGGCGACCCACAGCTGGACCGCTGGGTTGCCCTGGCCGTGGCCGGCAGCCCGAGCCTGGCCATGGCTGCGGCGCGGGTACGCGAAGCCAGGGCCATGGCCGGTGTGGTCGAGTCGGCGGAAAAGCTCCAGGCCAATGGCCAGGCCACGCTCAAGCGCCACAACTGGCCTGAAGACCAGTTCTACGGCCCGGGCGCGCTGTCCGGCGCCAACACCTGGGACAACAACGCCGCGATTGGCTTCAGCTACGCGCTCGACTTGTGGGGCCGCGAACGCAATGCCAGCGAGCAGGCCGTGGACCAGGCGCACATGAGCGTGGCCGAAGCCCGCCAGGCGCAGCTGGAGCTGCAGAACAACGTGGTGCGCGCCTACATTCAGCTGAGCCTGCACTTCGCCCAGCGCGATATCGTCAAGGCCGAGCTGGAACAGCAGGAGCAGATCCTGGCCCTGGCCAAGCGCCGTCTGGATGCCGGCATCGGCACCCACTTCGAAGTCAGCCAGGCTGAAGCGCCGTTGCCGGAAACCCACCGCCAGCTCGACAGCCTCGACGAAGAAATTGCCCTGGCCCGCAACCAGCTGGCCGCCCTGGCCGGCAAGGGCCCGGGGGAGGGGGCGCAGTTGCAGCGCCCGAGCCTGGCCCTGGCCGCGCCACTTAAGCTGCCGTCGAACCTGCCGGCCGAACTGGTCGGCCAGCGCCCTGACGTGGTTGCCAGCCGTTGGCAGGTAGCTGCTCAGGCGCGTGGCATCGATGTTGCCCACGCCGGATTCTTCCCCAACGTCGACCTGGTCGGCAGCCTTGGCTTCATGGCCACCGGCGGTGGCCCGCTGGAATTCCTCACCGGGCGCAAGTTCAACTACAACGTCGGCCCGGCCATCAGCCTGCCGATCTTCGACGGTGGCCGCCTGCGCTCGCAGCTGGGCGTGGCCTCGGCGGGCTATGACGTGGCCGTGGCGCGCTACAACCAGACCGTGGTCGGTGCGCTGAAGAACATCTCCGACCAGCTGATCCGCCGCGAGTCGATGAAAGAGCAGTCGCACTTCGCCGCCGAGTCGGTCGCGGCTGCGCAGAAAACCTACGACATCGCCATGGTCGCTTTCCAGCGTGGCCTTACCGACTACCTCAACGTGCTCAACGCCCAGACCTTGCTGTTCCGCCAGCAGCAGGTGCAACAGCAGGTGCAGGCCGCCCGCCTGATTGCCCATGCCGAGCTGGTCACCGCCCTGGGCGGGGGCCTGCAGGCCGGTCAGGACGTGCCGGAAGAGGAGCGCCAGGCAGCACCGAAAACCCCGGCCACCCTGGCCATTTTCGACAAGAAGCCGGATAACGCCGAATGAGCACTTCCAGTTTGCCCTTGCGCTGGCTGCAGAGCCTGGAATGGCGCCGGGGCTTCTTTGCCTGGGCGCGCACCGACGGGGTGACCTGGGTGTACATCTTCAAGGTGCTGGCCGCTGCATTCATCACCCTGTGGCTGGCCATGCGCCTGGAGCTGCCGCAACCGCGCACGGCGATGATCACCGTGTTCATCGTCATGCAGCCGCAAAGCGGGCATGTGTTCGCCAAGAGCTTCTACCGGGTGCTCGGCACCCTGGCCGGCTCGGCGATGATGGTGGCGCTGATCGCCATCTTCCCGCAGAACACCGAGCTGTTCCTGCCCAGCCTGGCCCTGTGGGTAGGCCTGTGCTCGGCCGGTGCCATGCGCTACCGCACTTTCCGCGCCTATGGCTTCGTGCTGGCCGGCTACACCGCAGCGATGATCGGCCTGCCGGTGCTGCAGCACCCCGACCAGGCGTTCATGGCGGCGGTATGGCGGGTGCTGGAAATCGCCCTGGGCATTCTGGTGTCGACCTTCGTCAGCGCCGCGATCCTGCCGCAGTCGGCCAGTGCCGCCATGCGCAACGCCCTGTACCAGCGCTTTGGCGTGTTCGCCGGGGTGGTGGTCGAGGCCCTGCGTGGCGACAGCCAGCGGGACCGCTTCGAGAGCAGCAACGTGCGCTTCGTCGCTGAAGCAGTGGGCCTTGAGAGCCTGCGCAACGTCACCGCCTTCGAGGACCCGCACATGCGCCGGCGTTCTGGTCGCCTGGTGCGCATGAACAGCGAATTCATGGCCATCACCACGCGCTTCAATGCCCTGCACCGTTTGCTGGAGCGCCTGCGCGCCCGTGGCCCGCTGCAGATCGTCGGCGCCATCGAACCGGGCCTGAACACCCTGGTGGAACTGTTGCAACCTTACGTGGGCCGGGCGCTGACCGACGCCGATGCGCTGCGCCTGACCCTGGAGCTGGCCGCCTACAAGGAAGGCCTGCAGGCCCAGGTGCGCGGCCTGCGCGCCGAGTACCTGGCGACCGAGCCGAGCGAGTCCGACCTGCTCGACTTCCACACCGCCTTCGAGCTGCTTTACCGCTTCGTCGACGAGATGTACAGCTACGCCGAAACCCACGCCTCGCTGGCCGCGCACCGGCACGAACGCGAGCAGTGGGATGAGCCCTACGTGGCGCAGACCAGCTGGCTGGTGTCGTTGGCCGCCGGTGTGCGCGCCTCGGCGGTGCTGTTGCTGCTGGGCAGCTACTGGCTGTTCAGCGACTGGCCCAGCGGCGCCATGATGACCCTGATCGCCACCGTCACCGTGGGCCTCTCGGCGGCCTCGCCGAACCCCAAGCGCATGTCGTTCCAGATGGCTTGCGGCACAGCGATCGGTGCCTTTGTCGGCTTCTTCGAAACCTTCTTCGTGTTCCCCTGGATCGACGGTTTCCCACTGCTGTGCATGGTCCTGGCACCGGTGTTCGTGCTGGGCGCGTTCCTCTCGTCACGGCCAGCCTATGCCGGCTACGGCATCGGCCTGCTGGTGTTCTTCGCCATCGGTTCGGTGCCGAACAACCTCACCGTGTATGACCCGTACACCTTCATCAACGACTATATCGGCATGGTCATTGGCATGTTCGTCTGTGCCGCGGCCGGGGCGATCATCCTGCCGCCCAACAGCCGCTGGCTGTGGAGCCGCCTGGAGCAGGAACTGCGCGAGCAGGTGCTGTTTGCCATCAGCGGCCGCCTGCGAGGCATCGGCACCGCCTTCGAAAGCCGCACCCGTGACCTGCTGCACCAGGCCTATGGCCTGGCCGCTGGCAAGCCGCAGGTGCAGAGCCAGCTGATGGGCTGGATGTTCACCGTGCTGGAGATCGGCCACGCGGTCATCGAGCTGCGCAAGGAGCAGGCCCGTGCGCCGGTGCACCCGGCCTACGCCGAGTCGCAGCCCTGGCGCCAGGCGATCCGCGTGATGGGCCGTGCCCTGGCCCGGCTGTTCCTGCAGCCCAGCGCCAGCAACCACGAACGCGCGCTGGTGGCAGTGGACCACGCCATCGCCCGTGTGCAGGCCACCGACGAGCCCTTCGCTCGTCACTTCGACACCTCGGTGCTGCGCCGCGCGCAAAGCTACCTGCATTTCATCCGTTCTTCCCTGCTCGACCCACAGTCGCCGTTGGCACCGGCGAAAGGACTGCACGATGCTCCGTGAAACCATGCCCCGTGAAATCGCCTTCCATGGCGTGTACATGCCCACCATGACCTTGATGTTCCTGTTCGCCCTGGGCCTGGCCTGGGGCCTGGACCGGTTCATCGCCAGCCATGATGGCTACCGCTTCTTCTGGCACCCGGCGCTGCTGCGCCTGAGCCTGTTCGTCTGCCTGTTCGGCGCCCTGGCGCTGTCGCTCTACTGGTGAGAATCCTTCGATGAAAAAGTTCTTCAGCCTGATCGCCACCCTGCTGGTGCTGACCGCTGCCGTGGTGATCGGTCGCCAGTTGTGGCTGCATTACATGACCACGCCATGGACCCGCGACGGCCGCGTGCGTGCCGATATCATCAACGTCGCCGCCGACGTGCCCGGCTATGTGGTGGACGTGCCGGTCAAGGACAACCAGCGGGTGAAGAAGGGCGACTTGCTGATCCAGATCGACCCCGAGCACTACCAGCTGGCAGTCGACCAGGCCAAGGCGCAGGTTGCATCGCGCAAGGCCACCTGGGAGATGCGCAAGGTCAACGCCAAGCGCCGTGCCGACATGGACAACCTGGTGATCTCCAAGGAAAACCGAGACGACGCCAGCAACATCGCCAACTCCGCCCAGGCGGACTACCAGCAGGCCCTCGCCGAACTGGCCGCAGCCGAGCTGAACCTCAAGCGCACGCAGATCGTGGCCACCGTGGACGGCTACGTGACCAACCTGAATATCCACAAGGGTGACTATGCGCGCACCGGTGAAGCGGTGATGGCGGTGGTCGACGAAAACTCGTTCTGGGTGTATGGATTCTTCGAGGAGACCAAGCTGCCGCATGTGAAGGTGGGTGACCAGGCCGAGCTGCAGATGATGAGCGGCGAGCGCATCAAGGGCCATGTGGAGAGCATCGCCCGCGGCATCTACGACCGCGACAACCCGCAGAGCCGCGAGTTGATCGCCGATGTTAACCCGACCTTCAACTGGGTACGACTGGCGCAGCGGGTGCCGGTGCGCATTCATATCGATGAAGTGCCGGACGGGTTTTTGCTGGCGGCGGGGACGACTTGTACGGTGGTGGTGAAGCCGAGCGAGGGATGAGCCGGGGTGAGGAAGTGCGGCTCCTGGCCTCTTCGCGGGCTGCCCGCGAAGAGGCCAGGAGCAATGAACACTTCTCGCAGAGCAGTTAGCTCGCAGCCCCTACCAACACTGGCACCTTCACCCGATCAATCACCTTGGCGCTGATCGACGGGTCCAGCAACCGCCCCAGCCGCGACAGGTGGCGGTGGCCCATGATGATCAGTTCACAATTCAGTTCCTGCGCCTTGGCCACGATCGCCTCGACCGGCTGCCCGGCCACCATGCAGCCCTGGCTGGCGAAGCCGGCTTGCTGCAGCTCGCGCACCGCCTTGGCCACGGCCTGGTCGGCCTGGTGCTGCTCTTCGCAGGCGGCGGGGTATTCTTCCAGTTCCTCGGCGGTGTAGGGCGCGGGCTGGTCGTGGACGGCGAAGGTAGAGTCGATGGCCAGCAGCACGTGCAGTTCGTGCTCGTCGGGGCGGCAGTAGCGGCGGGCGAGGGTGAGCAGGGCGGTGGATGCAGGGGAGGCATCGATGGCGATCAGGACGGGGCTGGGCATGTGGAATCCTTGTTCCAGGCTGGCTGAGGGGTTGTCTGTTCTGGCCTCTTCGCGGGTAAACCCGCTCCCACAGGTGCGCCACAATATTCAGAATCTGTGCAGTCTCTGTGGGAGCGGGTTCACCCGCGAAGAGGCCGAACCTGCCGTTCCTCATTCTTGGCTCAACCCACCCTCAGGATAAATGCCCCACCACGCACGAGCGCATTGCGTCTGGTGCATTCCACCAACCTGCTACCATCGCCATTCCTCACAGCTGTAACGGAAAACGGCCATGCAACTCCCGGACATGAACCTGCTCGTCGCCCTCGATGCCCTGCTCGACGAGGGCAGCGTGGTTGGCGCGGCGCAGCGCATGAACCTGAGCCCGGCGGCGATGAGCCGGACCCTGGGGCGTATCCGCGATGCATTGGGGGACCCGATTCTTGTCCGCGCCGGCCGTGGCCTGGTGCCGACGCCGCGGGCGTTGGCCCTGCGCGAGCAGGTGGCGGCACTGGTGGAACAGGCTGGCGAGGTGTTCCGCAGTGCCGACGAGGTCGACCTGCCCAAGCTCGACCGGGCCTTCAACATTCGCACCAATGACCTGTTCATCGCCCTTTACGGCGCCCAGTTGCTGCGGCGCATGCACGAGCAGGCGCCGCGCACGGTGCTGCGCTTCGTGCCGGAAAGCCCCGGCGGCGATGACGACAGCGTGCTGCGCGACGGCCGTACCGACCTGATCATCAGCTCGACCGTGGACCTGGGCCCGGAGATCAAGGTGCAGAGCCTGTTCCAGACCTACTACGTGGGCCTGGCGCGGCGTGACCACCCAATCTTCGAGCAACCGATCACGCCGACCAGCTTTGCCAGTTATCCACAGATCAGCGTGTCCCGCCGTGGTCGGGCCAACGGGCCGATCGATGTGGAGCTGGCCAACTTCAAGGTGCAGCGGCGGGTGGCGCTGATCACCCCGAGCTTTCACTCGGCGCTGTTCTCGCTGCCGGATTCCGACCTGATCCTGCCGATGCCGGCGAACATCCTCAACAGCGTGCACAAGCTTGGGCTGCCGCTGCGCTCGTTCCAGATCCCGGTGCCGCTGGAGCGGGTGACCGTGCTTCAGGCATGGCACCCACGGTTTCACAATGACCCGGCGCATCGCTGGTTGCGGCAGACCCTGAAGGCTTGCTGCAGTGTCGACCCTTGAGTGATGTTCCGCCTGGGCCGGCCTTTTCGCGGGTGAACCCGCTTCCACAGGACATCACAAGCCTTGAGAGGTGTGTTGTACCTGTGGGAGCGGGTTCACCCGCGAAGCAGGCGACTCGGTTTTGAAGTGAATTGCGTCTAACGCAACATAAACCTACCGAGAAGTCAGTTTTCGTCAGCATTCGACCTTCTTAGACTTGCTCCAGTCGCAAATTTGTTGCTGGAGATGTCTGCCCATGAGTTCCCTGTCCGCCCCGTCTGCCGCGCTTGCCGCCGCCCCCGCGCCGGCCGCGCCTGCGCAGACTGCGTTTGGCCTGCAGGTAGTGGTCGGGCTGTTCGGCGTGTTGCTGGCCGTGCTGTGCGCGGGCCTCAACGAGTCGGTGACCAAGATCTCCCTGGCCGATATCCGCGGGGCCATGGGCATCGGTGCCGACGAAGGCGCCTGGCTGCTGGCGGTTTACAGCGCCGCCTCGGTCTCGGCCATGGCCTTCGCGCCATGGCTGGCCACCACGTTCTCGCTGCGGCGCTTCACCATGAGCGCCATCGGCCTGTTCGCCGTGCTCGGCCTGCTGCAACCGTTCGCCCCCAACCTGCACAGCCTGATGCTGCTGCGTGTGCTCCAGGGCTTCGCCTCTGGCGCGTTGCCACCGATGCTGATGAGCGTGGCGCTGCGCTTCCTGCCGCCGGGCATCAAGGTCTATGGCCTGGCCTGCTATGCCCTCACCGCTACCTTCGGCCCCAACCTCGGCACACCGCTGGCAGGGCTGTGGACCGAATACGTCGGCTGGCAATGGGCGTTCTGGCAGATCATCCTGCCCTCGGCGCTGGCCGCTGCCTGTGTCGGTTGGGGCCTGCCGCAGGACCCGCTGCGCCTGGAGCGCTTCAAGCAGTTCGACTGGCGCGGCCTGCTGCTCGGCCTGCCGGCCATCAGTTGCATCGTGCTGGGCCTGTCGCTGGGCGACCGCTGGGGCTGGTTCGATTCGCCGCTGATCTGCTGGCTGCTCGGCGGTGGCCTGCTGTTGCTGGTGCTGTTCATGTACAACGAATGGTCCGAGCCGCTGCCGTTCTTCCAGTTGCGCATGCTGTCGCGGCGCAACCTGAGTTTCGCCCTGGTTACCCTGGCTGGCGTGCTGATCGTGCTCTCGGGCGTGGGCAGCATCCCGTCGGCCTACCTGGCGCAGATCCAGGGCTACCGCCCGGCGCAGACCAGCCCGCTGATGATGCTGGTCGCCATGCCACAGCTCATCGCCCTGCCGCTGACGGCGGCGCTGTGCAACATCCGTGCGGTGGACTGCCGCTGGGTGCTGGGTATCGGCCTGGCGATGCTGGCGGTGTCCTGCGTGGGCAGCAGCCTGTTGACCAGCCAGTGGATCCGTGGCGATTTCTACCCGTTCTACCTGCTGCAGGTGTTCGGCCAGCCGATGGCGGTGCTGCCGTTGCTGATGCTGTCCACCAACGGCATGACCCCGCAGGAAGGCCCGTTCGCCTCCAGCTGGTTCAACACCGTCAAGGGCATCGCCGCAGTGATCGCCGGTGGCCTGCTGGACGCCTTGGGCACCCTGCGCCGGCACTTCCATTCCAACCACCTGGTGGACAGCCTGGGCAACGCCCCGCTGGTCGACGATAACGCAGCCGGCCTGGCCAGGCGCATCCACGACCAGGCGCTGGTGCTGACCTCGGCTGACCTCTACCTGGTCATGGCCTGCATTGCCGCAGCCCTGATCTGCCTGATTCCTTTCGTGCCTACCCGGGTCTATCCGCCGCGCGCGGTGGCCTGAACCCTGGATGAATTCGAGAACCACTGAAATGACCAACAACCGCAAAACCCTGTTCATCGGCTCGGTGCTGGCCGTGGCCGTCCTGGCCGGCATCGTCGGCCCCTGGATGTTCGGCAGCGACCACCGCCAGAGCACCAATGACGCCTATGTGATCGCTGACTACACCGTGGTCGCGCCCAAGGTCGCCGGCTTCATCAAGGAGGTGCTGGTGGAAGACAACCAGCAGGTCAAGGCCGGTCAGTTGCTGGCAACCATCGATGCCCGTGACTACCAGGCCGCGCTGGATGCCGCACAGGCGCAGTTGCTGGTGGCCCAGGCGCAAAGCGCCGATGCCCGCGCCACCCTCGAGCGCCAGGCGTCGCTGATTGCCCAGGCTGAGGCGGCGGTGAAGGCGGCCCAGGCCGAAGCTGCGTTCGCCGACCATGAGGTCAACCGCTACAGCCGCCTGGCCGAGCAGGGTGCCGGCACCGTGCAGAACGCCCAGCAGGCGCGCAGCGGGGTCGACCAGGCCCGTGCGCGCCTGGCCAATGCCCAGGCGGCACTGGTCGCGGCGCGCAAGCAGGTGGATATCCTTACCGCCCAGGTGGCCAGCGCCGACGGCCAGTTGAAGCGGGCTGAAGCGGGCCTGGAAAAGGCTCAGCTCGACTTGTCCTACACCCGCATCACCGCGCCAGTGGACGGCATGGTCGGCGAGCGCGCCTTGCGTGTCGGTGCCTACGTCAACCCGGGCGCTCGCCTGCTGTCGGTGGTGCCGTTGCAGCATGCCTATGTGGTCGGCAACTTCCAGGAAACCCAGCTGACCCACGTGCAGCCCGGCCAGGCGGTGAGCATCAGCGTCGACACCTTTGCCGGTGAGAAGCTGCAAGGCCATGTGGAAAGCATCGCCCCGGCCACCGGCGTGACCTTCGCCGCCGTAAAGCCGGATAACGCCACCGGCAACTTCACCAAGGTGGTGCAGCGCATCCCGGTGAAGATCGTTTTCGATGATGGCCAGCCGCTGCTTGCCCGCCTGCGCGTGGGCATGTCGGTGGAAGCGACCATCGACACCCGTGGCGACAAGCTCGACGGCAAAGAGGTAAGCGCACGATGAAACCGGCATTACGCTTGAGCCCGTTGCTGCTGGCCGTGTTGATGGCTGGCTGCACGCTGGGCCCGGACTTCCAGCGCCCTGACAGCCAGGCACCGCAGCAGTGGGCGCCGCTGCAAGGTGAGGCGGCAGTCAGCCAGCCGCAGGCCGAACCGCTGGAACTGCGCTGGTGGGAAAGCTTCCACGACGCCCGCCTGAGTGCCTTGATCCAGCGCGTTGCCGAGCGCAACCTCGACCTGCAGATGGCCAGCGCCCGCCTGCTGCAAAGCCGCGCCCTGCGCAGCACCGTGGCTGCCGACGAAGTACCGTCGGTGGATGTGAATGCTGGCTACAGCCGCGCGCGCAACAGTGCCGAAGGCCTGAGTGACCCGTCCGGCAAGGCGGGCAAGGAAGCCTTCAACCTCTGGCAGGGCGACCTGGTGGCTGGTTGGGAGCTGGACCTGTGGGGCCGCGTGCGGCGCCAGGTCGAGGCTGCCGATGCCACGGTCGAAGTGGCCGAGAACGATCGCCGTGGCGTGCTGCTGGCATTGCTTGCGGAAACCGCCGGCAACTACATCCAGCTGCGCGCCGTGCAGCACACCATCGATGTGACCCGCGACAACCTCAAAGTTGCCCAGCACAGCCTGAAGTTGTCTGAAAACCGCCAGGCCGAAGGTGTCGCCACGCGCCTGGACGTGGCCCAGGCCAGTGCCCAGGTCGCCTCGATCGAGTCGCGCCTGCCAAGCCTGGAAGCACGGCGCGATGACCTGATCAACGCCCTCAGCCTGCTCGCCGCCGAACCGCCGCGCAGCCTGCAGGCCGAGTTGCTGCAGGGCGGCGAACTGCCTGCGCCGCAGCAGACGTTCGCCATTGGCTTGCCGTCCGAACTGGCTGAGCGCCGCCCGGACATTCGCCAGGCCGAGGCCCGCCTGCATGCCGCCACCGCCAGCATTGGCGTGGCCAAGGCCGACTTCTACCCCAGCATCCGGCTGTCGGGCAGTGTCGGGTTCCAGGCCATGCAGCTGTCCGATTTCGGCGCCTGGGATTCGCGCCGTTTCGCCTTCGGGCCGCAGATGTCGCTGCCGATCTTCGAGGGTGGCCGGCTCACGGGCACCCTGGAACTGCGCGAGGCGCAACAGCAGGAAGCGGCGCTGAACTACCGCAAGGTGGTGTTGGGCGCCTGGCATGAAATCGACGATGTGCTACGCCTGTACAACGCCAGCCAGCTGCGCCGCGATCACTTGGCCGAGGCAGTGCGGCAGAACCGCATCGCCCTGGAAACTGCCCAGCGCCAGTATGTGGAAGGGGCAGTGGACTTTCTCAATGTGCTGACGGTGCAGGGCGCATTGCTGGCCAGCGAGGAGCAGTGGATTGACAGTTCGGCGGCGGTGTCGCAGGCGCTGGTGGGGCTGTACAAGGCTCTGGGTGGTGGCTGGCAGGCGTTTGATGAGCAGCCTGTGAAGAAAGTGTGATTTTTGGGGCTGCCAAGCAGCCCCGGCAATTGTCCTGATTACCGAGGAGGCACAAATGCACATTTCCCTGAACGGCAAGCGCGCCATCGTCAGCGGCTCCACCGCCGGCATTGGCCTGGCCATTGTCACTGGCCTGGCCGAGGCGGGGGCCGAAGTGGTCCTCAACGGTCGCACCCAGGCCCGGGTCGACGAAGCCCTCAAGGCCGTGCGCGAGCGCCTGCCGCAGGCGCGCATCATCGGCATTGCTGCCGACCTGGGCACCCAGGCCGGTGCGCAGCAGCTGTTCAACCAGGTGCCGCACACCGACATCCTGGTCAACAACCTGGGTATCTTCGAGCCCAAGCCGTTCTTCGAGATCGGGGATGAGGACTGGCAGCGTTTCTTCGACGTCAATGTGCTCAGTGCCGTTCGCCTGTCGCGCCACTATGCCCAGGGTATGGCCGAGCGCAAATGGGGGCGGGTGGTGTTCCTGTCCAGTGAGTCGGCGCTGCAGATTCCGACCGAGATGATTCATTACGGCATGACCAAGACGGCGTTGCTGGCGGTGTCGCGCGGGTTGGCCGAGACGCTGGCTGGTACCGGGGTGACGGTGAATTCGGTGCTGCCGGGGCCTACACGTTCGGAGGGGGTGGGTGACTTCTTTGCCAAGCTGGCCGAGGAGCAGGGGGTGTCGACTGCAGAACTGGAAGCCAACTTCCTGGCTGAACACCGGCCGACCTCGCTGATCAAGCGGCTGGCGACGGTGGAGGAGGTGGCGAACATGGTGGTGTACCTGGCATCGATGCAGGCCAGTGCTACCACCGGGGCTGCCTTGCGGGTGGATGGCGGGGTGCTGCGTTCCATTGCCTGATCTGTTTTGCCTGTACCGGCCTCTTCGCGGGTAAACCCGCTCCCACAGGGAGAGTGTGATTCCGAAGATTGCACTGTACCTGTGGGAGCGGGTTTACCCGCGAAGAGGCCAGCACAGGCAACCCATCAATCAGAGCGGGCGCAGTAGGCCAAACCGCTTGCGTAGCGCCCAATCCAGCAACCGCCGCGGCAGTAACCGGGCCATCAACGGCAACGCCATGCTGCCATTGCCCAACCGCACCACCGCCGGCACCGGCGACTTCCCGACCGCCGCCAGCACGCCCTGGGCAAACACCGCAGCTGAAGTAGGTTTGTCCTGCGAAGCCCGCGCCCGAGTCTGCACCTGCTCGCGCAACGGCCACCATGCCGAATCCGCCGCCAGCACCTGCTCGGCCTGGCGCTGGGCATTGCTGGCGAACTGCGAGGCAATCGCTCCTGGCTGCACTTCCATGACCTGCACACCAAACGGCGCCAGTTCCAGGCGCAAGGCATCGCTCAGGGCGTGCACGGCTGCTTTCGAGGCGCAGTAGGCGCCGGCGAACGGGGTGACCAGCACGCCTGATACGCTGCCGATGTTCACTACCAGGCCCCGTGAGCGGCGTAGCTGTGGGAACAATGCGCGGGTAACGCCAACCACGGCGAAGACGTTGGTTTCGAACTGCTGGCGCAGGGCATCCACACCGCCATCGAGCAGCGGGCCCATGGCGCCGTAGCCGGCGTTGTTGATCAGGATATCGAGGTTTTCCAGTTCCTCGGCCAGGCGGGCCAGCGCCTCGCTGTCGTTTACATCAAGTTGCCGGGCGGTGTAACCAGCGGCACTCAGCTGTGCGACATCCTCTGGTTTGCGGGCGGTGGCCCAGACTTGGTGGCCGGCGTCGCGGAAGGCGTCGGCCAGGGCGCGGCCGATGCCGCTGGAACAACCGGTGATCAGGACGGTGGGCATGGTTGGGGCCTGTTGTCAGGGAGGATTGGTTTTTCCTGTGCGGGCCTCTTCGCGGGTAAACCCGCTCCCACAGGTACACCACAGAATTTGAGACCTGTGTGGTCCCTGTGGGAGCGGGTTTACCCGCGAAGAGGCCCGCACAGGCGATAAATTAGTTGGCAAACGTACCTTGCAGGTGCTCTGCCCGAAATTCCAGGGTCTGCGGCCGGTACCCGGAGCGCAGGGGCGGCAATGGCAGGCAGTCTTTCCACTCGGCCCCTGGCTGCAGTTCACCCGGCCCACGGTAGCGCGGGGCGTTGTAGGTATTCTCGGCCAGGTTCACGGTATCGCCCGGCGCATAGGCCGCCACCCGCCAGCGCAGTTCGGTGAGCGGCACGTCGTTGCCGTTCTTCATGCGCACCTGCAGGGCGCGGTCGGCGGGGCAGTGTTCGGGGGCGTAGGTCAGGCGCAGGTCCAGGCGGGCCAGTTGCGAGGTTTCGCGGGTGTCCTGCCAGACGACGAACAGGGCCACCAGGCCCAGGCCGCATACGGCAGCCAGCGAGATCGGCAGGGCCTTGGCCGGGTAGCGCAGCAGCAGCACCAGCCAGGTGAGGATGAGGAAGGCACCGATGATCATGGGGCGGGCAGACCTTGATTGCGCGGGGTCTGACCATCGTAGCCCGAAATGGGGAGTGGCTCAAAAAGCGGGGCCGCAAAGCGGCCCCAGGGTCTTGCTTACTGCGCGATGGTCTTCACCGAAATACCACGCTCGATCGGTGTGGAGGTACGCCCATACACATCCTCGAAGCGTTCGATGTCATCCTCGCCCAGGTAGCTGCCGGACTGCACTTCGATGATCTCCAGCGGGATCTTGCCCGGGTTGCGCAGGCGGTGCACCGAGGCGATCGGGATGTAGGTCGACTGGTTCTCGGTCAGCAGGAACACGTTCTCGTCACAGGTCACCTCGGCGGTGCCGGACACCACGATCCAGTGCTCGGCGCGGTGGTGGTGCATCTGCAGCGACAGGCTGGCGCCCGGCTTGACGGTGATGTGCTTGACCTGGAAGCGGCCACCCATGTCCACCGAGTCGTACGAGCCCCATGGGCGATACACTTCCAGGTGGTTCTGGGTTTCGCTGCGGCCCTGCTCGTCGAGGGTCTTGACCATCTGCTTGACGCCCTGGACCTTGTCCTTGTGGGCAATCATCATGGCGTCCTTGGTCTCGACCACCACGATGTTCTCCAGGCCGATCACCGACACCAGCTTGCCGTTGCCGTGGATCATGCAGTTGCGGCTGTCCTGCACCACCACATCGCCCTTGGTGACGTTGCCGTTGTCGTCCTTCTCGTGCACTTCCCACAGCGACGACCAGCAGCCAACGTCGCTCCAGCCGGCCGACATCGGCACCACGCAGGCGCGCTGGGTCTTTTCCATCACCGCGTAGTCGATGGAGTTGTCCGGGCAGCAGGCGAAGGTGGCCTCGTCGATGCTCAGCACATCACCGTCTTCCTGGCTGCGCTCCAGCGCCAGTACGCAGGTGTCGTAGATGTCGCCGTCGTGCTTCTTCAGCTCTTCGAGGAAGCGGCTGGCACGGAACAGGAACATGCCGCTGTTCCAGAAGTAGCCGCCGGCCTGGACGAACTCGGCGGCGCGTTTTTCGTCGGGCTTCTCGACGAACTGCGCCACGCGCGCCACGCCTTCAGGCAGCAGGGCGTCCTGGCTGGAACGAATGTAGCCGTAGCCGGTTTCCGGCTTGGTCGCCGGCACGCCGAACAGCACCATCTCGCCACGCTCGGCGGCCACGGTGGCCAGGGCCAGGGCGCGTTGCAGGGCCTTCTGGTCCTCGATCACGTGGTCGGCGGGCAGCACCAGCATCAGCTCGTCGCGGCCTTCGTTGACCAGTTTCATGGCCGCCATGGCCACGGCCGGCGCGGTGTTGCGGCCGAACGGTTCCATCAGGATGCCTTGGGTTTCCAGCTTCAGCGCGGCCAGTTGCTCCTGGACGATGAACTTGTGGTCCTTGTTGCAGACCACGATCGGCGTGTCCATGCCTTCGAACACCAGGCGCTCGAGGGTTTGCTGGAACAGCGTGTGTTCACTGGTCAGGGCCAGGAACTGTTTGGGGAACTGCTTGCGCGACAGAGGCCACAGACGGGAACCGCTACCACCAGAAAGAATTACCGGGATCATCATGTTTCTCCAATAGTCGTTGAGAGGCAGGGGAATCAGTTGCTAGCCACGGGGCGAGTTACCCACACCGGCGACAAGGCATTGCCGGAACCCGTTACGTACAGCACTGCGGCTTCGCCGCGCTCCAGGGCGACGGGTTTGACGTCACCCACTTTCTTGTCTCCTTGGTACAGCGCCAGGTTGACCTTGACCGGGTTGATTTCGCGTTCGCCACGGCCGTTGGCGGCCACCGGCTTGACCACTTCGGTCTTGCCGTCGGCAGTCTTCAGGGTCAGTTGCTGGTCGCTCAGGTTCTGCACGCGAACCAGGGCTTTCTGCTTGTTCTTGAACGGCGGCTCTTCGATCAGCTGCGGGTTGCCGCTGGCGCTGTTGACCAGGGTGTAGTACTTGTCCGAGGCCAGCTTGACCGGCACGCTCTTGCCGCCGACCTGGGCGGTGTAGTCGCCCCCTGGCAGGAAGCTGAAGTCGCTGCTGGCCTGGGCGCCAACCTGCTTGATCTGGGTGTTGCCGACCGAGGCTGCAGCCGGTGCGCTGGAGGCGTTGTACAGGCGTACGAAGGTCGAGCCTTTCGGTGCGCTCGGGCCGTACAGCGCGGCGTCGGCGCCGGCGAAGGCCTGCATGGAGGCCAGGGACAGGCCGGCTGCGAGGGTGAGGGCTTTGGCAATGGAAGTCTTGGTAGTCATGTGTATGTTTCCTCTGATCAGTGGGTTGTCCGGGTGGACGACAAAGCCAGGTTTTCTTCGGATTTACGGGTGTTCTTCAGCTGGGCGATCCACTGTGGATCGAAGCTGCTGAGGTCGTTCTTCATTGGCAGATAACGTTCGGGGAATTCCCACACCACCACTTGCGGGGCGGCGTTCTTGAAAGCGTCGCTTTGCAGGTACTTGAGCATCGGCAGTAGCGGGCCATGGCCGTCTTCGGCGTAGTTGGCCACGTCGCTGCGCAAGGCCTGCTGCAGCGCGCCGAGGAAGTTCCAGTGCGGGTTGGCGCTGTAGCTGGTGCCTACCAGCGCAACCGGGATCTGTGTGTCGGCAAACAGTGCGTCACCGGCTTCACCTTCGGCCTCGACCGGGCGAGTGGTGCGCTTTTGCAGGTTGTCCGGGGCCGGCAGCAGGTTGCTGAACAGCGGGTCCAGTGGCAGGAAGTTGGTCAGGTCGCCCTTGTACGGCGCGGTACTGCCGGCTTCGGTGATGAATGTCTGTGGGTCGCCATTGAGCAGGCTCTGGCGGCTTACCGCTTCGGCCAGTGCCTGTGCCGCCACTTCGGCGCCCATCGGCGTCCAGTGGGTGTCGGTGCGCAGGAACACCTGGCCGCGGGCCTTGGCCTGCTCCATAGGTGCCATCAGGTCCGGGGCGAACACGTTGGCCTGGCGCACCTGGGCATGGAACTGGTTGTACAGGTCGTCATGCAGGCTGGTCGGCAGCTCATTGCCCAGGTACTCGGCATACACCCGCGCCTTGGCCGGCACGATCGCCAGCACCAGCTGGCTGCCGTGCTGCTGCAGGGTGTCGCGCACGCCACGGATCAGCGCCAGGTTTTCCTGCATCAGCTGCTCGGCACCGGCGGTGGGCTTGAACTCTTCGTCACTGAACAGCCACTGGTCGCGGCCCAGAACCACGCCGGGGCGGCCTTCGTTGAACAGCTTGAAGTCCATCGCCGCCCACAGGTTGGTACCCAGGCGCTTGATCGGGAACTGCTCGTCGTAGTGGGTCTCGGCGGCCTTGGCCAGCTTGCCGTTGAGCAGGGTCATCTGCTCGGTACGCTGGAAGCTTTGCAGGCCACCGGTGGACCACACGCCCATGCCCACCAGCAGGCCAAGGAACGACAGCGAATAGGTAATGCGTAATGTCCGGGTCATGTCATCAACCTCAGAACTGGAAGTAAAGGAACGGCGAGTAGCTCTGCGCCGAAAGCTTGAGGATCGAGGCCACGAACAGCAGCAGCACCAGGGCGCGGGTCATCACCCGGGTCCAGTCCAGGCCGATCGAACCGTCGTTGTTGACCTCCACCGGGGTGGCCTTGGGCGTTGGCCTGGCGTTGCGGTAGAAGTCGCGCAGGCCGAAGAACGCCAGGGTGATGTAGGCGACCACCAGGGTGGCTACCTGCAGGCCGGTGAGCTGGGCACGGTTGAGTTCCGACAGCTGCCAGTCGCCGAAGCTGAACATGGCGCCGTACATGCGGCCGGCCACTTCCAGGTTCTCGGCACGGAAGATCACCCAGCCGACCACCACCAGCAGGAAGGTGAACGCCCACTTCACCGGGTTGAAACGCTGCGGGTTGGTGTCGATGCCCAGCGCGCGCTCGATGGCCAGCCACATGCCGTGCCAGGCGCCCCAGATGATGTAGGTGAAGTTGGCGCCGTGCCACAGGCCGCCCAGCAGCATGGTCAGGAACAGGTTGCGGTAGGTGTTGAAGGTGCCTTTGCGGTTACCACCCAGGGTGATGTACAGGTAGTCGCGCAGCCAGGTCGACAGGCTGATGTGCCAGCGCCGCCAGAACTCGGTGATCGACTGGCTGATGTACGGCTGCTTGAAGTTTTCCATGAAGCGGAAGCCCATCATCAGGCCCAGGCCGATGGCCATGTCGCTGTAGCCGCTGAAGTCGAAATACAGCTGCGCGGTGTAGGCCAGGGCGCCGAGCCAGGCATCGCCGGTGGTCGGGTTCTGCAGGGCGAAACAGTGGTCGGCCACTACCGCCAGGGTGTCGGCGATGAACACTTTCTTGATGAAGCCCTGCATGAAGCGGGTGCAGCCTTCGGAGAACTTGTCCAGGGTGTGGGTACGGTTGTTGAACTGGTCGACCAGGTCCTTGAAGCGCAGCACGGGGCCGGCGATCAGGTGCGGGAAGATCGCCACGAACGCCGCGAAGTCGATCAGGTTGCGGGTGGCCGGGGTATCGCCGCGGTACACGTCGATGATGTAGCTGATCGACTCGAAGATGTAGAACGAGATACCGATCGGCAGCAGCACATGGGTGAGGATGAACGGCTCCAGGCCGAACGAGGAGATGATCGCGTTGAGGCTGTCGACGCCGAAGTTGGCGTACTTGAAGTAGCCGAGGATCGCCAGGTCGACACCGACGCCGAGCAGCAGCCAGCGCTGCGCGGGCTTGGTGCGTACACCGGCGGCGCCGACTTTCAGGCCGATCCAGTAGTTCCACAGGGTGACCCCGGCGAACAGGGCCAGGAAGTCCACCCGCCACCAGGCGTAGAAGATGTAGCTGGCGACCAGCAGCAGCAGGTTGCGATAACGTTGCCCGCTCAAGTAGTACAGGCCGAGGAAGATCGGCAAGAACAGGAACAGGAACACGTTGGACGAGAAGACCATCCCGGTTCTCCTTTTTGTTCACAGCATCCGGGGCAAAGCGCCCCCCAAACCCCCCACATGTTCGTGGCGGGCTACCTAGATTCCTGTGGGAGCGGGTTTACCCGCGAAGAGGCCGGCACAGGCACCGCACATGGCAGGTCTGGCCTTTTCGCGGGTAAACCCGCTCCCACAGGGGTTTTGCGTTACTTTTTCGATTCTGCGCTCGGGTCGTAGACCCGGGTCAGGTCGCCGCCCAGCCGGAAGCTGTTGAACGGCTGCATGCCACGCTTGCGTTGCAGGGTGTCGCCACTGCACGCATACAGGCTGCAGTAGGGCTCCATCCACGCGTACTTGCTGTCGATCTTCAGGTCTTTCATGTCCTGTTTCTCGCCATTGCGGGCCTTGAACGCGCTGGGGTCCTTCGACCCGTTCAGCACCCGCTGCGCCAGGCGCTGCAGGGCGTTGTTGTTCTCGCCACGCACATCCACGCCATTGACCTGGGCGAAGCTGGCGATCATCGCCAGCGGTGGCAGGGCGTAGTTGTGGTAGGCCAGGGCGCGTTGCTTGCGTTTCAGTTCGTTGGGCAGGAAGCCCTGCTGGTCGACCTGGTTGGCGCCAACCCGGTATTCCTTCACGGCCCAGTCGAACAGGTCGCGACGGTCGGTGGCCACGGCGCTGGCCATTACCGCCCAGGCTGCCCAGTAGCTGTGGTTGTTGATCTTCTCCAGCGGCAGGTCGCTCCAGTCGCGCACGGTCTGTTCGGCCAGCCGGGCAAACCATTTTTCGATCAGCTCGGCTTCGGCCTGGTGCGCGGCCAGCGGCTGCGAACTGGAGAACTTCAGGCGCAGCCACGAACCGCTCATGCTGCCCAGTGCCCATTTGCGCATCGACTTGCCGGTGTGGTTGTAGTCGGTGGACATCAGCGCATCGGCGCGGGCCCAGCTGCCCAGCCAGGCCAGGGTGCAGTCGAGCTGTGCCGGGCGGCCGTCACGCATGTACTGGCCGATCATCTTGCTCACACCTTTCTCAAGGGTGGTGATGTCTTCGGTGGACTTGCGAAAGGCCTTTTCCGAGGCGGCATTGAGCGTGGCCCGCGCCTTGTCCGAGCCTTCGTACTTGCTGCGGAACTGCAGGGCGCCGGTGTACGGCTTGGGGGCAGCCTCGCAGCGGAAGTTGCCGTCGCCGGTCTTGAGCTTTTCGATCCCCTCGTAGTAACCCTGGGGTGGTACCAGCGCGGCGTGCGCGGCACCGCCGCACAACGCAAGGGCAAGCAGGGCGGGGCGGGAAATTCGCTTGAACGGGATCATGGTCGCCTCACTGGCCGGCCTGCGCGGTCTGCGCGGGCACGGCGAAGTTGTTGCGTTTGCAGAGCTTGGCTTCGACCTTCTGGGTACCGCTTTCCGGCCCCTGCACCTCGAACGCCAACAGGCTCTGGCTGGCCCAGTCCTCGTCTTCGCGCATCTGGAAGACGAAGCGGCCGTCGGTGTCGGAGGTTTCCGGTTTCTCCAGCTTGATGTCCTCGTGGCGGCCGTTGAGGTACCAGAGGGTGGCCTGCAGCACCTTCACCGACGGGTCTTCGAACTTCACGTCCATTTGTATGTTGCGGTTGACCAGGTCCTTGAGCACGCCACCCTTGCCGTTGACCATCAGCTCGTTCTTGCCGGGCTTGAGGGTGGCGCTGGCGCTCATCAGGGCCGGGCGGTCATCGCAGCCGTCGTCGAGCAGGCCAAGGATTTGCCGCCAGATGGTTTCCTGGTCCAGGCGATACAGCGGGGAGAATTCCCAGATCAGGATCTTCGGCGGGTTCTTCTGGAATTCTTCGCTGCCCAGGTACTGGATCATCGAGCCTTCCAGGCCACCGCCAGGGAAGGCCACGTTCAATACATCGGCACCAATGTACTGTTGCAGGAAGCCCGCAAAGTTGTAGTTCTTGCCGCTGTGACTGGTACCCACCAACGTGATCTGCGCGTTGCCGGCGTCACCGAACAGGTCGTCACCGCCACCGTCGGAGCCTTTCGGCTCGGTGGCGAACTGGTCCATGTACTGAACGGCGTAACTGGTGCCACAGAGCTGGCCGGCGACGTTATGCAAGGTGCCGGTCTTGCCCATGCGCCCGGACTTCTTCGTCTCGAACTCCTTGCGCGGGATGCCTTCGAAGGCCGGCATCTTGTGCACGGTGTCGGCCACGATCTTCGCCGCACGCTCGGCGCCATACGGCGTCCAGTGCTGGTCGCCACGGAAGTAGAAGTCCTTGCCCTGGTCGGCAGCGGCCAGCTGTTCGTTGGTCAGTGGCGACAGGTCGGGCACGTTGTAGCCCATGCTGGCGAAGCGCTTGAGCATGGCCTGGTAGTTGCCCAGGGCCTTCTGGTAGTCGAAGGCGGCTTTTTCCGCCGGGTTGAGCATGTTGCGGTTCACCAGGCCACGGGTCGGCTGGTACACCACCACCAGTTCCACGCCGCGCTTCTTGAACGCGTCGTGCACCTGCTGCAGGCGCTTGTAGCCGGCAGGGGTGGTGTTGAACTCGGTGCGCAGGTCTTCGCGGGTACGGAACAGCCAGTCGCCCTGGGCCTGCACCAGCGTGGTGAAGTTCTGCTGGTAGCGGGTTGTGTAGCGGCTGGCGTCATGTGCTTCAGGGCACAGCTGGCAGCAGGGCTCGGCGCTGAAGGTGGGGGCCTTGACGTCTTCGGCGCGCACGCCCTGGCTGATCGCCAGGAGGGCGGCGGACAGGCCCAGCAGTTTCATCAGATGTGGCGTCATGGTCTGGGCTTCCTTAATCGATCATTTCGGTCTGGCGTTCGACCGGGTCGATCAGCACAGCCTTTTGCTGGCGTACCAGCAGGTCGAGGATTTCGTCCTGGCGTTCGCCGAGGACGCCGTTGAGGCTGATGCCGCTGGCCTTGCGCGGGGCGAGCATGGACACCTTGTACAGTTCGACCGACAGTGGCGAGTCGATCGACAGTGGGCCGGAGCCGTTGGCCGACAGTTCGCCACCGACCAGAATCAGCGACACCTTGGTGTCGAACGGGTCGAGGGCGATGTCGCGGTCGGTATCGGACAGGTCCTTGATGTGGCCGTACACACCCACCAGGCCGTTGGCCATGGCGACGTTTTCGTACAGGCGAATGTTCACGCTGTTACGCACGCGGATGCCGTGGCGGCGGTTGTTGATCAGCTTGTTGCCCCAGATCAGGTTGTCGCCGCTTTCGTACAGGGTGATACCGTCGGTGTGGTTGCGGTAGATCTCGTTGTAGGCGATCAGGTTGTTGACGCTGTTACGGTCGATCACCACGCCCGAGAGCTTGTTGTCGAAGCTCTTGTTGTTGATGATCCAGCTGTCGTTGACCTCACGCGACACGATGATGCCGTGCTTCTTCTTGGTGCCGTACACCGTGTTGCCGGCGATGATCAGCCGGTGCGAGCGGTCGTGCGGGTCGATGCCGTAGACGATGTTGTCGCGGTAGGTGCTGTCCTTGACCACGAAGTCCTGGGTCTCGTAGCAGTAGAAGCCGTACCACATGTCGCTGAACTCGGAGCCGATGATCCAGCCGGTGGGTTCAGGGCGGCCCATGCGCTTGGCCATGTTCGGCGTGTACTGCGAGATACTCACGCCATACGACTTGGACTTGGCATAGCCGAAGCTGGCCATTTTCGTATTGACGATGTAGGTCTCGGTGCCGCCCCACGACAGCAGGAACGGGCGGAATTCCTTGGGCGAGCGGAAGGTCGCCGGGCCGTTGTCCTTTTCCCGCCAGCCGGTCACCTGGGTGTCGGTGACGAACAGCTTGCCGTCGTTGACCAGGAACGAACCGCCCTCCTGGGACAGGCGCAGTTGCTTGACCTTACCGTCGATCTCGAGGATGCCCTTCGGCCCGACCACGATCGGCAGGCGCGCCAGGTAAACGCCCGGCTCGACTTCGCTGAGGTACTGCCTGGGTACCTTCTTGCTCAGTTCGACCAGGTCGACATGGCCGTCATCGACGAAGATCGCCTGCGGAATGCCATGCTGGCGCTGGACCCACTCGGCCGCCTTGTTGTCGCCACCGACGAATTCCTTGAGGGTATCCTCCTGGAACATGCGGCGCAGGCTGACCTTGCCCTTGTGGCGGCGGTCGATTTTTTTCTGCACCGCATCAAAGGTGTAGCCGGTCAGGTCAGGCAGCTTCGGCGGGTCCATGTGCAGCGGCTCGATCGGTGCGCTGGAGACCGTATAGGTCTTGGCTTGCTGCAGTTCCTTGGCGATCACCTGGGGTTCTGCGGCAGCGACCAGGCCACTGGCCAGCAGCAAGGCGCTGGCCAACAGGCTGTGGCGTAAGTGCGGGTGAAGGTTCATAACGGTAAGTCCTCTACCGGCCTCAGAAGCGCCAGATCACATCGACGAAGGCGCGGTGCATGTACGAGTCCGCTTCCTTGCCGTAGGCGTCACCCGGCTTGAACACACCGGCACGCAGACGCACCAGGGCAGATGGCTCGTCGATGGCCTGGCTCATCGAAGCTGGCAGCAGGCCTTGCTTGAAGTACTTGGTCACGACCACGTCCATTTCCTGGCCAAGGTCTTTTTCGCCATCGACCAGTGGGCGGTTCACACCGTTGTCGTTGACCACCGCGTTGATGCCGCTGGAACCGATGTTCTGGTTGCCATCGACACGCCAGAACTTGTGGTAGATGAAGCTGGCGTCGTAGTCGTCGCGCAGTTGCCAGGAGGCGAACAGGGTGGCCGCCTGCAGGTTGCCCAGCTCGCCACGGAAGGCTTCACCAAAGCGGTGTACGCGCGAACGGGTACCGGTGTAGTTGGAGCGGTTGCTCTCCAGGCCGGTCTGCTCGTAGTTGCTCGAACCGTCGTCGCCACCACCGCCGCTGCCACGGGCGTAGGCCGCACCAACCTGCCATTGCGGGTCGAGGCGCAGGCGGACGCCGAAGTCGGTGGCCCAGGCGTTGACGTCACCGCTCTGCTTGCCGGTGGCCACGGTCTGGTCGCCGACGACCTGGCTGCTGAGGGTGTCGCGGTCACCGGTCAGCCAGGTGACGCTGCCCCAGTAGTTGACGGTGTGATCGTTGCGCCAGTTGTAGGCGTCGCTGTTGGCTTCCAGGCCCAGCCAGGTGAGGTCGCCGGTGCGGGTCTTGTCCAGCGCATCGACGGTTTCGCCCGGGTTCTTCAGGCTGCCGCCGTCGTGGGTGTGATGGGCGCGTACGCCGACCCAGTGGCCAGGGGTCCACTGCGTGGCGACGTTGCCGTAGAGGTGTGTGCGGTCCTTGTCTTCCGGGGCCAGCTCGGTGAGGTCGGTTCGGTATTCGCTGAAGCGCTGGGCCACACCCAGGTCGGCCTTGAGCAACGTGGTGTCGAAGGTCCAGTTCAGCGCCTCGATGTTGGTGTCACGCCACATGCCATCGTCGCTGCGCAGGCGCTGGCGACCGAAACGCAGTTGCTCGCCAGGGTAGGCGGTGAGGCCGCTGTAGCCGACCCAGAATTCGCGCATGGCCAGGTAGCTCTTGTCCTGCTCGCGGCCGTCGGCGGCGGTGTCGGTGCTGGTGCCGTCGTCGTTCTGGCGCAGGGTGTCGGTTTCGATGGTGTCGGTGGCGGTGACGGCCTGGCCCATGGCATAGGCGCTCCAGTTGCCACGCTCGCCATATACCCAGGGGCGCAGATCGAGACCGAGGCCGTTGACGTCGCCGCCGGAGCGGGTGCCCAGGTCACGGTCGTCTTCCGACTGGCCGGTGATTTTCACATCCAGGCCGAAGTTCTTTTCAGCGGTCATTGCCGCCAGGGTCGGGCAGGACCACAGCAGGGCGAAGCTCAGGCCGATGCCAGCTTTCACGAGGGGATTGAGCGTCATAGCGAGTCCTCACCGGTTACTTCTTTTTCGTCGTCTTGCAGGGCTTCGATGGCCAAGGTGCTGTTGGCGCCTTGGCTCATGCTGCCGCGCGCCTGTTTTTCTTGGGCCAGCAGTTGCTGGGCCTGGCTGCGCTGGTCAGGCGTGAGTTGCTGGTCGAGCTGCTGCAGCAGTTCAGCGGACTGCGGCGTCGGGTTGACCTGGGCCAGCTGGGCGAAGACCCAGGCGTTACCCGGTTGCGGGCGAATGCCGTGGCCTTCGCTGAACAGCTGGGCCAGGGCATAGTCGGCGCTGTTCTGCCCACCGCGGGCGGCGGCCAGCAGGTGGTCGACGGCCTTTTGCGGCTCGACGTTGCCCAGGTAGCCGCGGCGGTAGAGCTGGCCCAGGTAGTAATGGGCGCTGACTTCGCCGGCGTCGGCGGCAGCCTGCAGGTGTTGTTCGGCTTTGGCCGCATCCGCAGGTACGGTCTTGCCTTCGTAGTACAGGCGGCCCAGCAACAGTTCGGCGCGTGGCTGTTCAGCTTCGCGGCCTTTGTCGATGTAGGCCATCAGCTGGTCGGTATCGCCCAGCTCGGGGAAGTCGTACACCAGCTGCGCCAGGCTGACCCAGGACGCCGGGTTGGCCGGGGCTACCTGTTCGAGCAGGTCCTTGGCGGTTTTCTCGTCGGTCTGGCCGAGGCTGCGGTCAGCCAGTACCCGGGCAACGCTGTCGACCCGGGTGGCCGGTACTGCACCACGGGCGTAGGCAGCCTTGAGCTGGCCGAGCAGGGCGGCCTGCTGGTCGGCCTGGCCACGCTTCTGGTACACGGTAGCCAGCTCGACGTAGCAGATGTCGGTGGTGTTCAGCGCGGCCTTGCAGATGTTCTCCACTTCGCCCAGGTGCTGGTCGTAGGTGCCCTGGGTGCGGTACAGCAGCACCTGGGCCAGGCCCGCTTCCGGGTTGCCGGCGGCGCGCCACTGGTCGATCTGCTGTTGCGCGTTGACCTTGGGGAAGCTTTGCGGGTAGCTCAGGTAGAGCATCGCCAGCGGGATCAGGGTGTTGCTTTCGCCCTGCCTGGCGGCTTGCTTGAGCAGGGTCTCGGCTTCTTCGCGCTCGGCCTGGGTGCTGTCGGGCTTGGCCACCAGCAGGCGGCCCAGGCGCGCCTGGGCACGCGGCGAAATGGCGGCCGCGGCGCGGTAGGTGGCCTCGGCTTCCTTGATTTTCGCGGGGTCGCGGGTGGCGACCTTGATGTCGGCCAGGCCCACTTGCGCTTCGCTGTAGCCCAGGTCGGCCAGGGCCTTGTAGTTGCGCTCGGCCAGTGCCGTGTCACCGCGCTTCATGGCTTCGTTGGCCAGGCGCTGGTCGGGCAGGCCGGCACAGCCAGCCAGGGTGATGGCTGCAGCCAGGGCACACAGGCCCAGGCTGGCGCTTTTCTTGTAGGGAATCATGTTGTGATCCTCTTACAGCCCACGGGCCATGGCTTTGTCGATCAGCCAGTTCAGCGACGGGCCACGGTCGCTGTTGACCGAAGCCGGGCGGCCGGCGAGTTCGGCGGGCAGGGCGCTGTCGGGCTTGATCTGCACGCGGATGTCGGCGGCCAGGTCTTCGCTGTTGAGGCTGGCGCTGCTGACGATCTGGCCGGTGCGCACTTCGTCTTCGCCGGCTACCTGGAAGTTGACCCGGGTACCTGGCTTGACCTCGTCGAACTGGCGGTAGGTGAAGCGCGCCTCGATCATCGGGTTGGTGGTGCGCGGGATCAGCTGGAAGATCGGCTGGCCCTTGGCGGCGTACTGGCCGTTGTCCACCAGCTGGCGGGCGACCACGCAATCACATGGGCTGGTAAGGGTGCCGGACAGCTGCTTGCCGAACAGTTCCTCGATCTTCGCCGGCTCCAGCTGTGCGTCCTCCAGGTTGCCCTTGAGCATGTCCAGCATGCTGGTGGTGAAGCTGGCCAGTGGCGCGCCCTTGGCGATCTGCCCACCGCTGTCGACCAGGCTGTTCACGGTGCCGTCGCGCGGCATGGTGATGGTGGTGGTGGGCACTGCGACCACGCCGGCTTCGGCATGGCTGACGAAGTACATGCCGTACAGCGACTTGGCGATGAAGCCGAAGGCGGCGACACCGACCACGAACACGCCGAGGGTGACGGTGACCGCCTTGAGGCGGCCGAAGGCGCTCAGGCCACTGCCGCCATCCTTCTGCTTGCGTGCCTTGGTGAAGTTGTCGCGCTGCAAGGTGCTGAGCACATCGCCGGCAGTGATCAGCTCACCCGAGAGGTGCGAAGTGATGATATGGCGCAGCGTGGCGATGTCGCGTGGCTCGAGGTTCTGGAACTGCGCGCCGGTGCGGCCACTGTCCGGGTGGTAGGAGCGCACCTGGAACTCGATGTCCATCGACAGGCCGAGGTTGTCGACCGTGAACTGCAGCCGTCCGCGTAGTACGTCGCCAACCGTCAGTTGTTGCTTGGTATGGAAGCTCAGGCCACCGGCAGAGAGGTCGTCGACCTTCACATCGTGGGCCTGGCGCTGAGGGTCGAGGAACCGCAGCTTGGCGGGGATGCGTACCCGGGCATGCTGGCGCTGGGCTTCGGACTCATGCACGACGTTGACGTTCACGGCGGTATTCATGTGGTTTGTTCCTGTTAGTTCCGATCCGGGTTGGGCTCACACGACCATGAACAGCACAGCGACGAAGATGCTGGCAGCCGAGAAGGTCATGGTCCGCGAGGACCAGGTGTTGAACCATTGTTGAAAGCTGGCGAGGTCACGCTTGAGGGCAGTGGGCTGACGCGTCCAGGACTGCTTGTCGAGGCGGAAGAACACGTAGATCTTCATCAGCGCGCCGATGATCTGGTTGTAATAGAGAATCAGCGGGTAGGCCGGGCCTACGTTGTGGCCGGAGCACAGCAGCATGATGGTGAGGATCAGGCGGGTGATGCCGATCCACAGCAGGTACACCAGCAGGAAGCCCAGGCCGAACTTGAGGCTGGCGATCACCGCCACGGTCAGGCCCAGCAGGCTGGTCCACATCGACACGCGCTGGTCGAACAGCACGATGCTGGTGAACAGCCCCAGGCGGCGCAGGCCCAGGCCAAGCGCGCGGGAGTTCTGCCGCAGGTTGTTGCCGTACCAGCGGTACATCAGCTTGCGGCTGGCCTTGAGGAAGCTCTTCTCCGGCGGGTGCTCGACCGTGTTGATGGCGGCGTCCGGCACGTAGAAAGTGTCGTAGCCCAGGCGCATCAGGCTGAACCAGCTGGACTTGTCGTCACCGGTAAGGAACTTGAAGCGGCCCAGGCGCCAGTGCATCAGCGAGTCGCTTTCGACGTCGGCGATGAACTCGGGGTTGGTCACCACGCTGGCGCGGAACATCGACATGCGCCCGGTCATGGTCAGCACGCGCTTGGACAGGGCCATCGAGCACATGTTGATGTGGCGCTGGGCGAAGCGCAGCTTGTGCCACTCGCTCATGATGTAGCCGCCACGCACTTCGCAGAACTCGTTGGTGGTCAGGCCGCCGACGTTGGGGAACAGCTTGAACCACGGCACGGTCTTGCGTACCACGCCATCGCCCAGCACGGTGTCGCCGTCGATCACCGCCACCACGGCGTTGTCGTCCGGCAGCATGCGCGAGATGGCACGGAAGCCGTAGGCCAGGCCGTCACGCTTGCCGGTACCGGCGATGCGCACGATGTCCAGCTTCACGTGGGCTGGCGGGTTGTATTTGGCCCACAGGCTTTTCACCAGCAGTTCGTCCGACATTTCCACCAGCGAGCAGACCACGGTGGTGGGGAAGCCACAGTTGATCGCCTCGCGGATCACCGAGCTGTACACCTGGGCGGTGGTGAGTGCTTCGATGCGGAAGCTGGTCACCATCAGGTACACGTGGGACGGGTCGGTGTCCTTGCCCATCTTCTGCACCTTGCGGCGCAGGTACGGATACACGCCGTAGAGGAAGATCATGCCGCGGATGAAATGGGTGGCGCCCATGGAATAGCGCCAGATGCCGACTGCGCCGACCAGGAAGATGAAGTGCTTCGACTGCGAGTCGAAGATATCGGCTGGCAGGGCCAGGGCGATCAGCATGAGCAGACTCATGTAGAGCAGCCAACCGGCGCACTGCAACAGCACTGTCTGGAGCCTTTGCATGTTCAGCATCCGTCGAGAATTCGGGAAAAGGTGGGCAGCGGGGGTGGGGAGGCCCCCGCTGCCCGGCCAGCACTTACCAGCAGATGCCTTCGGTGCGGCTGGTGGCGCAGGTCGGTTTGCTCATGAAGCCGACCAGGTCGATCACGTGCTTGCCGGCCGGTGCTTGCTGGGCCAGTGCACGGAACTGCTCGTCACGGTTGCCCAGGACGATGATGTCGGCGTTGTCGATCACCTTCTGGAAGTCGGCGTTGAGCAGCGACGACACGTGCGGGATCTTCGATTCGATGTAGTCCTTGTTGGCGCCGTGGACGCGGGCGTACTGGACGTTCTCGTCGTAGATGTCCAGCTGGTAGCCCTTGCCGATCAGGCGCTCGGCCAGTTCCACCAGCGGGCTTTCACGCAGGTCGTCGGTGCCGGCCTTGAAGCTCAGGCCGAGCAGGGCGACCTTGCGCTTGTCGTGGGCTTCGATCAGCTCGAAGGCGTTCTGCACCTGCGACTCGTTGCTGCGCATCAGCGAGTCGAGCAGCGGTGCGCGTACATCGAGGCTGGCGGCACGATAGGTGAGGGCGCGCACGTCCTTGGGCAGGCACGAGCCGCCGAAGGCGAAGCCAGGGCGCATGTAGTACTGGGACAGGTTCAGCACTTTGTCCTGGCAGACCACGTCCATCACCTCACGGCCATCCACGCCTACGGCTTTGGCGATGTTGCCGATCTCGTTGGCGAAGGTGACCTTGGTGGCGTGCCATACGTTGCAGGTGTACTTGATCATCTCGGCCACTTCGATCGGCTTGCGGATGATCGGTGCGTCGAGCTCTTCGTACAGGGCCTGCAGGATGTCGCCGCTGGCGCTGTCCAGTTCGCCGATGACGGTCATCGGTGGCTGGTCGTAGTCCTTGATCGCGGTGCTTTCACGCAGGAATTCCGGGTTGACCGCGACACCGAAGTCGACGCCGGCTTTCTTGCCCGAGCAGTCTTCGAGGATCGGGATCACCACGTTCTTCACGGTGCCTGGCAGCACGGTGCTGCGTACCACGATGGTGTGACGGCGCTCGCTATCGCGCAGTACGTAGCCGATTTCGCGGCACACCGACTCGATGTATTCCAGGCCCAGGTCGCCGTTCTTCTTGCTTGGGGTACCCACGCAGATCATCGATACGTCGCTGGCACGGATGGCTTCGGCGAAATCGGTAGTACCGCGCAGGCGGCCGTTGGCGATGCCCTGTTGCAGCAGTGCTTCCAGGCCAGGTTCGACGATGGGGGACTTGCCCTGATTGATCAGGTCGATCTTGGTGCTGGACACGTCCACACCGATCACTTCATGGCCTCGCGCCGTCAGGCAGCCTGCACAGACTGCACCCACATAACCCAAACCAAAGATGCTGATACGCATCGCTATCACCTCATGTGTTTATCACGCCGGCCTCTCCGGGAAGAGCCGGGCTGGGTTGATTAACAACAGTTTTCGGGCGCACGGATCCATGGCGAAATGCACACTTCGCCGAGCGCAGGCAAAATAAATCCGGAGCGCAAAAAGTTATGCACTCAAATGTGGCAGTAAAAAGCCATTAATTAAAAAACGTGCCCTGGAATGCAGCCGTCTTTATTGCAATGCGCTACATGGCGCGTTGCTGTGCTTGTTTTTTCAAGTGGAAAAATCCTTTGAAATCAACCACTAGGACGATATGTAAGGGACGCGTCTCTCCTGCGTGGACAGGGTTTTCAGGGGGTGCCTGTCATACCTGTCGAAGTTGTTGGGGCTGGTAGTGGATACCTGCCGTTGTCACTTGTAAGTCATCTCTCACAGCCCGGGGGCAGGAAAATCGTTACGGCACTATGAGCGATTCGTCGTAGCAGAAGTTCCGGAGTGGGTTCGGCGCGGATGAAAGATTTCTAAATATTTTTTCAGTGGCGGACAATTTCAATCTGATAGCACACGGGTGTTTTACCCCGATATATAAAGGGCGAAACTGTTGCGAGATATTTTTATGCCAGCATCGAAAAATATTTTGAAAAATTCGTCAAAAAAGCTACGAACGGTCTTATGGCGTTTGGCTATAAGTAGGGTAGTGGCGATTTATTGACGCCAGGTTTATGACGTAATGGCGATATGAAGTGCGCCCTGTTGCGGGGCAGGAGAGGTGCGTAATGGCTGCTGGCCTCTTCGCGGCTAAAGCCGCTCCCACAGGTTTTGCACTGGTCTTGAGTTCAGTGGGGGGGCTGTGGGAGCGGCTTCAGCCGCGAAGAGGGCGTGACAGGATCACTCGGAAGGATGATCGCGCAGGAACACCAGGTGGTCAGGCTTCGACTGCTCGGCACTGTAGTAGTACCCCTGCACATCGAACTGCTTGAGCTGCTCCGGGTCACTGATGCGCTGCTGGATTACGAAGCGGCTCATCATGCCGCGGGCTTTCTTGGCGTAGAAGCTGATGATCTTGTACTGGCCGTTCTTCAGGTCCTTGAAGTCGACGTTGATCACCCGGGCCTTGAGCGCACTGCGTTTCACCGCACTGAAATACTCGTTGCTGGCCAGGTTCAGCAGCACGTCATCGCCCTGTTCGGCCAGGGCCTGGTTCAGCCATTCGCTGATGCGTGTGCCCCAGAAGGCGTACAGGTCCTTGCCGCGGGCGTTGGCCAGCTTGGTGCCCATTTCCAGGCGGTAGGGTTGCATCAGGTCGAGCGGGCGCAGCAGGCCGTACAGGCCCGAAAGCATGCGCAGGTGCTGCTGGGCGTAGCTGAAGTCATCCTCGCCCAGGCTCTCGGCGTCGAGGCCGGTGTACACGTCACCCTTGAACGCCAGCAGCGCCTGCTTGGCATTGGCCGGGGTGAAGTCCGGGGTCCAGCTGCCGAAGCGCGCGGCATTCAGGCCGGCGAGCTTGTCGGACAGGTGCATCAGTTCGCTGATCTGCGCCGGCGACAGGTCGCGCAGTTGCTGGATCAGTTCCTGGGAGTCGTCCAGGTACTGGGGCAGGGTGAAACGCTCGGTCACCGGCGGGGTGTCGTAATCGAGGGTCTTGGCGGGGGAAATCACCGTCAGCATCGGGTCGGCTCCTGGCATCGTTGACCGTGGATTCTACGGGCTGGGCGGTGCAAGTCCAAACTATGGCGACGATAGTCACAGACCATGGCCGGTGCAGGCGCTATAGTGCGCGTTTTGCCGTTGCGGAGCCTTCAACCGTGCGCATTGCCTCTGCCTTGCTGGCCGCTCTGCTGAGCCTGGCCGTGCAAGCTGCCCCGTTACCCCAGGTGAGCCTGGACCGCAGCCTGTGGCCCGAACAGCTGGACAGCCCGGCGCTGTTCGATGTGGCCTCGCGCGCCGAAATCCTCTCGTTCGCCCAGGTGCTGCACGAAAGCGAGCAGTTGGACGACGCAGCGCTGGCGGCACGCTTGGGGCTGCGGCAGATCAACCTGCAGAAGGTGCGCCTGGTGCGGGCGCGCATGTGGCAGCGGTTGTGGGAAGGTTATCAACAGGCGCAGCGCAGTTGCGAGCAGGATGCGTCGTTCTGTTACCCGGTAACGTCGATGGCGGAGTTGCGTGCGCAAGCGGCGACGTTCGCTGCCGATGTCGGCACGTTCTACACCGGCTGGGTCGAGCCGAGTCACCAGTTCCATGTGCGCTACCTGGACGAGCAACTGCGCAAGGCTGCGTTGCTGCCACAGACCAGTAGCGAGCTGGAGCGGCTGTCCTCGCGCGAGCGCAACGGGGATGAACTGAACGACCGCATGTTCCTGCTGACCTTCGTCGGCGGGCCCGGGCCGGAGGGCGGCAGCACCGACCTGCTGGCTGATTACCTGCGCCGGCAAAAGCTTGAAGGCACGTTCTTCGTGCTCGGCAACCGCCTGCAGCAACGCCGCGACGCCGGGGTGGCGAATGCCTTGCGTCAGCTCTATGGCGGGCAGTGCGTGGGGATACAGGGTTGGGAGTACCGCTCCCATGCGCTGTGGAATGGTTGGCAGGACTCGTTGCGGCGTAGCCAGGCGCGGGTGCAGGCAGACCTGCCGGAGCAGTATGTGCCGTTGTTCCGGCCACCTTACGGGCAGCGTCGGGCCGATGGCGAGGCATTCATGGCCAGCCAGCAGTTGCGGGTGTCATTGTGGGACATCGATGCCCAGGATGATGGCGCACTGAGCGCCGAGGCCTCGGCGCAGCGGGTGCTGACCTTGATGCTGCTGTGGCGCAAAGGGGTGATCCAGTTCCATGACAGCCTGCCCAAGGCGCAGCCGGCGGTGGAGTGGTTGTTGCGCAATACCGCGCAGAGCGGGATTGGTTGGGAGGACTGTCAGGCGTATGCCTGGCGGGAGTAGGGGGCCGCTTTGCGGCCCATCGCCGGCACGCCAGCTTCCACAGGTACCGTGCATGGGCTGCTGGCGATGGCCTCGGCAAGGGCAGCCTGAATTTTTACTGTAGTCCTCACGCGCCCCCTCGCCAACCCCTGTTCGTCATTTGGAAAAATAAACTTCACCTACACGTAAAAAGACTTTTTTTAGTCATCATTTTTGCGGTATGAAGAAACCAGACAGCCGATTCCTGCAGCACAGGTGGCGTCATCCAGGCCCACCTAGCCAGGTTCGCTTCCCGCCCGTAACAACGCGGATACGGGGACAGCGGCAGTCACTCTGCGGCGTAACAGACCACGCCGTGTGGCTTCGACATAAGGTGACCGAGTATGGATGACCAAGGACGCAACCCTTCCTCCAGCAAGCCTATCCTGTATGTGCTCGATACCAACGTCCTGATTCACGACCCTAACGCGTTACTGAACTTCGAGGAGCACCATGTCGCCATCCCGATGACGGTGCTGGAGGAACTCGACAAGCTCAAGACCGGCAAACAGACCATCGCCGCCGAATGCCGCCAGGCCATTCGCCTGATCGACCAGACCCTGGGTGACGCCTCGCCCAGCGATGTCGAGCAGGGCGTTCCGATCCAGCGTGGCAAGAGCGGGCCCAAGGGCTTCCTGTCCATCCTGATGACCCCGCGCAACGAGCCGAACAAGCTGCTGCCGGAAAACCTCAACGACAACATCATCATCAACCAGTTGCTCGAAGTACGGGCCCGGCGCACCGACCTGGACGTTGTGCTGGTCACCAAAGACATCAACATGCGCCTGAAGGCACGTGCCTGTGGCATCGCGGCCGAGGACTACAGCACCGACCAGCTGGTCGATGACGTGTCCTTGCTGTCCAAGGGCTACCATTCGGTCACCGGCTCGTTCTGGGACCGGGTGAGCAAGGTCGATACCCGCCAGGAGCGTGGCCGTACCTGGCACCGCGTGCAATTGATCGACAACCTGCCGGCGGTGCATGTCAACGAGTTCATCATCGATGAACAGGGCTTCGTCGGCTGGATCAAGGGTATCCGCAACGATGAGTTGCTGTTGCTCGACCTGCACCAGGAACCGCTACTGCACCAGGAAGCCTGGGGCCTGAAGCCGCGGGACATCCATCAGAGCCTGGCGCTGTTCGCCCTGCTCGACCCGGATATCCACCTGGTCAACCTGACCGGCGCCGCCGGTTCCGGCAAGACCATCCTGGCCCTGGCCGCGGCCATCGAGCAGACCATGGTCAGCAAGCGCTACCGGCGCATCATCGCCACCCGCAGTGTGCAGGGGCTGGACCAGGAGATCGGCTTCCTGCCGGGCACCGAGGCCGAGAAGATGGAGCCCTGGCTGGGCGCCATCACCGACAACCTCGAAGCCTTGCACATGGATGACGAAAGCACCCATGGCAGCGTCGAGTACATCCTCGAACGCGTGCCGTTGCAGTTCAAGTCGCTGAACTACATCCGTGGCCGTAGCTTCCAGCAGAGCCTGATCCTGATCGACGAGTGCCAGAACCTGACACCGCACCAGATGAAAACCATCATCACCCGTGCCGGCTCCGGCTCCAAGGTGGTCTGCCTGGGTAACCTGGCGCAGATCGACACCCCCTACCTGTCCGCGACCAGCTCGGGCCTGACCTACCTGACCGAGCGCTTCAAGGACTTCCCCCATGGCGTGCACATCACCCTGCAGGGCGTGCCACGCTCGGTGCTGGCCGAGTACGCCGAGTCGCATCTGTAACCCTCTGCGCCGGGCGGTTCGCCGCCCGGCCTCTTCGCGGGCACGCCCGCGAAGAGGCCGTACCGGTTGACGCATCCCTCTGCTCAAACCTGACTCACAGGTTTACACTGCGAGTTCCCTTCACAGGAGCAGAGCAGTGCTGACACATCTTGATTCCCAGGGGCGGGCCAACATGGTCGACGTCACTGAAAAGGCCGTGACCGAGCGCGAGGCCACCGCCGAGGCGCGGGTGCGCATGTTGCCGCAGACCTTGCAGATGATTGTCGACGGTGAACACCCCAAGGGCGACGTGTTCGCCGTGGCGCGCATCGCCGGGATCCAGGCGGCCAAGAAGACCAGTGACCTGATCCCGCTGTGCCACCCGCTGATGCTGACCAGCGTCAAGGTCGAGCTCAGTGCCGAGGGGCAGGACGCCGTGCGCATCGTCGCCCGCTGCAAGCTGGCCGGGCAGACTGGCGTGGAGATGGAGGCGCTGACCGCCGCCAGCGTGGCCGCGCTGACGATCTACGACATGTGCAAGGCTGTGGATAAAGGTATGGTCATCGAGCAGGTGCGCCTGCTGGAAAAACTTGGCGGCAAGAGCGGCCACTACAAGGTGGAGGCGTGATGAAGGTCAAGGTGATGTACTTCGCCCGTTACCGCGAACTGTTGGGCGTGGATGCCGAGCGGGTGGAGGGCGTGTTCAAGGTGCTCGATGATGTGCGCCAGGCTTTGGTGGCCAAGGGCGGGCAGTACGAAGTGCTGGCCGAGCAGAACCTGATGTGTGCGCGCAACGAAGAGCTGTGCAAGCTCGATGAGCCGCTGGCAGAGGGCGATGAAGTGGCGTTCTTCCCGCCGGTGACCGGAGGCTGAACATGGCTGTGCGAGTACAGGAAGGCGCGTTCGACCCGGGGGCCGAGACCAATGCCATGCATGCGGCCAATGTCGGCGTAGGTGCGGTGGTCGGTTTTGTCGGTTATGTGCGGGACTTCAACGATGGCCGCGAAGTGGCGGGGATGTTCCTTGAGCACTATCCGGGCATGACCGAAAAGGCGCTGGCCAAGATCGTGGTCGAGGCCGAGCAGCGCTGGCCGTTGCTCAAGGTGGAGGTGCTGCACCGCATCGGTGCGCTGGAACCGGGCGAGCCGATCGTGTTCGTCGGCGTGGCCAGTGCCCATCGGCAGGCGGCGTTCGATGCCTGCAACTTCATCATGGACTACCTGAAGACCCGGGCGCCGTTCTGGAAGAAGGAAAATACCCAGGAAGGGGCAAGGTGGGTGGAAGGGAAGCAGAGTGACCAGGATGCCGCTGGGCGCTGGTAGATCCTTGTTTGATGGCCGGGGCGTAGCCCCGGTTCGCGGGTAAACCCGCCCCCACAGGTACTGCACAGGTTTCGAAAGCTGTGGAGTACCTCTGTGGG
Source organism: Pseudomonas sp. 43(2021) (assembly GCF_017490805.1). Classification (NCBI taxonomy): domain Bacteria; kingdom Pseudomonadati; phylum Pseudomonadota; class Gammaproteobacteria; order Pseudomonadales; family Pseudomonadaceae; genus Pseudomonas; species Pseudomonas sp. 43(2021). The sequence continues at coordinate 2,093 of NZ_JAFGYJ010000027.1, read as the reverse complement.
AGCGGGTTTACCCGCGAAGAGGCCGGCACAGGTCAATGGTGCTTGCGCGGCACCGGCTTCAGCAGCTCATCCGGTGGCATTTCACACTTGATCTTGCGCCCCAGCAGCTCTTCGATCGCCGGCAGCTGGTAGGAGTCATCCTCGCCGGCAAAGCTGATCGACACGCCACTGGTCCCTGCACGGCCGGTCCGGCCAATGCGGTGCACATAGTCGTCCGGGTCTTCCGGCAGGGTGAAGTTGATCACGTGGCTGATGCCATCGATGTGAATACCACGCCCTGCCACGTCGGTGGCCACCAGCACGGTGATTCGCCCTTCGCGGAAGTTTTCCAGGGTACGGATACGCTTGTGCTGCGGCACGTCGCCCGACAACTGCGCGGCATTGATGCCGTCGCGCACCAGTTTTTCCTCGATGCGCCGCACTTCGTCCTTGCGGTTGGCGAATACCATCACCCGTTCCCACTTGTTCTGGGTCACCAGGTTGTACAGCAGCTTGTACTTGTCGCTGCCGGCCACCGCATACACGTGCTGCTCCACCGTTTCGCTGGCCACGTTTTCCGGCTCGATCTCGACGATGGCCGGGTTGGTGGTCCACTGCTTGGCCAGGTTCATCACGTCGTCGGTGAAGGTGGCGGAGAACAGCAGGGTCTGGCGCTCGCTTTTCGGCGGCGTCTGGCGAATGATCTGGCGTACCTGGGGGATGAAGCCCATGTCGAGCATGCGGTCGGCTTCGTCCAGCACCATTACCTCGACCATGTCCAGGTGCACCTCACCGCGCTGGTTGAAGTCCAGCAGGCGGCCCGGGGTGGCCACCAGGATGTCGCAGTGACGCGCTTCCAGGGCCTTGAGCTGCTTGTCGAAGTCCATGCCGCCGACAAAGCTCATCACGTTCAGGCCGGTGTACTTGGTCAGGGCGATGGCGTCCTTGGCGATCTGCACCACCAGCTCGCGGGTGGGCGCGATGATCAGCGCGCGTGGCTCGCCCATGTAGCGTTCCTTCGGCGGCGGCGTCTGCTGCAGCTGGGAAATGATCGAGATCAGGAACGCCGCCGTCTTGCCGGTACCGGTCTGGGCCCGGCCGATGGCGTCCTGGCCACGCAGGGTGTAACCCAGCACCTGTGCCTGGATCGGTGTGCAGTACGGGAAGCCCAGGTCGTGGATGGCGTGCATCAGCTCGTTGGACAGCTTGAAGTCGTGGAAGCGGGTCTTGCCTTCTTGCGGCTCGACCACGAAGTCTTCGGGTTTCCACAGGCTGGCCTGCGGCTTGGGCTTGCGCTCGCGACGCGGTTTGTCCTTGGCCGGCTTGTCGGTGGCTGGCGTAACGGCGGCAGGCTGTTCAGCCTCGGCAGTGCGGTTGGCGCGCGGGGTGGCCGGCTTTGCTGCGGGCCGGGCCTCGCTGGCTGGCGCGGGCACAGGCGGGGTCACGCTGGCAGCAGGAGCGACGGCCTGTGGCGCGGCGTCTCCCTTGCCGAATATTTTCTTGAGTGCCTTGAGCACGATCGTCTCATCAACTGGTTAAGGAATGTACGCCGGGCAGTGTAATGCAAGATTCAGGCGCGGCGTAGCGGAATAGCCTCACAACTACAGGCTGCTTTGGCTTATTGCAATTGCTGGCCCAGCCAGTCGTGGATGTCGTTCAGCTCTTCCACCGCCACTTCATGTTCCATCGGGTATTCGTGCCAGCGGGCGGCGACGCCCCAGGTATTCAGGTACTCGAAGGCGGTGCGGCCCATGGACGGGATCACCACCGGGTCGTGCACGCCGTGCAGGCACAGGGCCGGGGTGCGTTGCTGGCAGGCGCTCAACTGATGCTGGTCGTTGAAGGTGGGGGCGTAGGTGGACAGGGCGATCACGCCACCCAGCGCTTCTTGCCACTTTATATAGGCAGTGTGCAGCACCACCGCACCGCCTTGGGAGAAACCGGCCAGGAAGATCCGCGACAGGCTGATGCCCTTGGCCTGCTCGGCCTTGATCAGGGCAATGAGCTGTTCGGCCGATTCTTCCAGCTGTGCTTCGTCGATGGCGCGGGCCGGGGTCATGGCCTTGATGTCATACCAGCTGGGCATGGCATAGCCGCCGTTGATGGTTACCGGG
>NZ_JAFGYJ010000272.1:0-516 GCF_017490805.1 Pseudomonas sp. 43(2021) | reverse complement strand
CGGATGTGATGCTGACCGAGGACGATGCTGACATTGCCGTCCGGCTCGGTGGGCAGACGCGCCAGTGCGAGGATACCTTTGCGCGGCACGATCACCTGATGACGATCCGGCTGACCGATATCGGCCTGCATCGAGCACATCGCCAGACGGTGACCGTCGGTGGCCACGGCGCGGATCACACCAGCGGAAACTTCCAGCAACATGCCGTTGAGGTAATAACGCACGTCCTGCTGGGCCATGGCGAAGCTGGTGCGTTCGATCAGACGACGCAGTTTGCTCTGCTCCAGGCTGCACGTCAGTGAGCCCGGGCCTTCTTCAACAGTCGGGAAATCGTTGGCCGGCAGGGTCGACAGGGTGAAGCGGCTACGGCCGGCCTTCACCACCAGTTTCTGCTCGTCGACCTTGATATCGATCAGCGCGTCGTTGGGCAGGCTTTTGCAGATGTCCATCAGCTTGCGCGCCGGCACGGTGATAGAGCCAGTTTCGGCCGGCTCTTCGAGTTGCACACGACCGACC
>NZ_JAFGYJ010000271.1:0-517 GCF_017490805.1 Pseudomonas sp. 43(2021) | reverse complement strand
CCGTATACCACCGATGCCAACGGTCGTGGGCCGGCATGGGCGAACTCTCTATTTGAAGATAATGCCGAATTTGGCCTTGGTTTCCGCCTGACGGTCGATCAACACCGTGTCCGCGTGCTGCGTCTGCTGGATCAATTTGCCGATAAAATCCCGGCGGAATTACTGACGGCGTTGAAATCAGACGCCACGCCAGAGGTTCGTCGTGAACAGGTTGCAGCTTTACGCCAGCAACTCAACGATGTTGCCGAAGCACATGAACTGCTACGTGATGCAGATGCACTGGTGGAAAAATCAATCTGGCTGATTGGTGGTGATGGCTGGGCTTACGATATCGGCTTTGGCGGTCTGGATCATGTATTGAGTTTGACGGAAAACGTCAACATTCTGGTGCTGGATACGCAATGCTATTCCAACACCGGTGGTCAGGCGTCGAAAGCGACACCGCTGGGTGCAGTAACTAAATTTGGCGAGCACGGCAAACGTAAAGCGCGTAAAGATCTTGGCGTCAGTATGATGA
>NZ_JAFGYJ010000270.1:0-518 GCF_017490805.1 Pseudomonas sp. 43(2021) | reverse complement strand
CTTCGAGGTCAAGCAAGCGCGACAGCACGCGGCCGTAGCCGCTGGCGTCCAGGACGAAATCGGCTTCGACGCGGTACTCGCTGCCATCTTCGCGGCGCACGTCAAGGAGTGGTTTCGTCTGATCGAAATCGACGCTGACGATTGCATCGCCATAACGGATTTCCGCACCTTGCAATGCTGCTTGATCGGCCAGCAACTTGTCGAAATCGGCGCGCTGCACCTGGAACGTGGTCGGCTTGCCGGCGGTGAAGGTGTCGCCAAAATCGAAAGCGCTGTAGCGCTCGCCCCAGGCAAACGCCGCGCCGGTCTTGCGCTGGAAACCGGCGGCGTTGACGGCGTCGAGCATGCCGGCTTCTTCGACGAAATCCAGGCAGTGGCTGAGCAGGCTTTCGCCAATGGAGAAGCGCGGGAAGTGCTGGCGCTCGAGCACCAGCACATCGTGGCCCTTGCGCTTGAGCAGGGCAGCGGCGATAGCGCCGGACGGGCCGGCACCGATGATCACGACCTGACGGGATTCC
>NZ_JAFGYJ010000269.1:0-518 GCF_017490805.1 Pseudomonas sp. 43(2021) | reverse complement strand
CCTTCTTGCTGTGCAAACGCTGCTCGGCGAAGGCTTTGCGGAACGCGGTTTTCTCGGCGAACGGCTCGAGTTCGAGCAGGCGCTCTTCAGGATGATCGAGCAGGTCCGGGCCGAGGGCATCGACCAGCATCGAAGTCAGTTCCGGGTTGGCCTGATACAACCAGCGGCGGAAGGTGATGCCGTTGGTTTTGTTGTTGATCCGCTCAGGGTAGAGCTTGTGCAGTTCGGCGAATACGGTTTTGCGCATCAGCTGCGTATGCAGACCGGACACGCCATTGACGCTATGCGAACCGAGGAACGCGAGGTTGCCCATGCGCACCCGGCGGCCGTTGTCTTCTTCGATCAGCGACACCGCGCGCAACACGTCGAAGTCGTGAATGCCCTTGGCCCGCAGCGAATCGATGTGCTGCGCGTTGATCAGGTAAATGATCTGCATGTGCCGTGGCAGCATGCGTTCCATCAGCCCGACCGGCCAGGTTTCCAGCGCTTCCGGCAGCAGCGTGTGGTTGGTGTACGAC
>NZ_JAFGYJ010000268.1:0-519 GCF_017490805.1 Pseudomonas sp. 43(2021) | reverse complement strand
ACACCGACTTGTTGACCTGGGTATCGAAGTCCACCAGGAAGATGTTCACCGTGCCCGAGTTGCTGCCGCCCAGGCTTTGCTTGAGGCTGTTGAACACCGAAGTCAGCGAGTCCTTCGCGGCGTTCAGCGACGAACTGCTCATACTGCCGGAGCTGTCGACCATGAACGCAATGTTGTAGTTGGTGCCCGGGACCACGGTCAGGCCGCCGATGTCAGCGACGATGATGTCGTTGGCGTCGGTGCCGGTGACGGTGTCGTCACCCGAGGTGGCGGTGACCGCGTTGTACACCGCCGGCACCACTGTGACCGGAATGGTCGCGGTGCTGCTTGCCGAGCCGCCGACCTGTTCGGTGGACGTCGAAGTCACGGTCAGGTTGAACTGGCCGTTGTAGTAGGTTGGCGGGGTCACGGTCAGAGAGCCGAGGTTCCAGCCGGTGACGTTGGCTTCGCCATTGCTCGCGGTAACGGTGAAGGTATGACCCGCGCCATCGCTGAGCACCGAACCGACCGGTGCACCGC
>NZ_JAFGYJ010000267.1:0-519 GCF_017490805.1 Pseudomonas sp. 43(2021) | reverse complement strand
AGGATGTCAACATCACCGCCCAGCCACCGGAAGTCGCCGGCTCGGCATTGCAGGCCGGCAAGATCGACGCCCACGCCGACTTTGTGCCTTTCGCCGAGCTGTTCCCGAGCCGTGGTTTCGCCCGCAAGATCTATGACGGCGCTCAGGCCAACGCACCGACTTTCCATGGCGCACTGGTGGATCAGGCCTACGCCAAAAAGTACCCGGAAATCGTCGTCGCCTACCTGCGTGCGAGCATCGAAGCCAACCAACTGCTCGCCACCGAACCGGAGAAGTACAGCGAACTGATCGCCAAAGTCACCGGCGTCGATGCCGAGGTCAACTACCTGTTCCATGGCCCGCTCGGCGTACAGACCCGCGACCTGAGCTGGAAGCCTGAATATCGCCAGGCCGTCGGTACCGCCATCGATACCCTGAAGCTGCTGAAGAAAGCTGATCGCGGGCTCGACCTGAACAGCTTCATCGACGACCAGTACATCCGCGCCGCGTTCAAGGCTGCGAACCTCGATTACACCGCGC
>NZ_JAFGYJ010000266.1:0-519 GCF_017490805.1 Pseudomonas sp. 43(2021) | reverse complement strand
TGGCGTCATAGCCAAAGCAGCTGGTGAGCTTGCCCTGGGTCCGGTACACCTCGCGGTGCAGGTCATCACGCTCCATATCGCTGATGACCTGGCCATCCAGGTTCAACTGGTGCAGGTGCCCACTGCCATAGTACAGGTGGTTGACCTTGCGACCGTCCGGCAGGGTCAGGGTGGTCAGGTTGCCGAGCGGGTCGTACTCGTAGCCGAGCGTGCCGTCAGGGGTGACTTCTTTGGTCAGCCGGCCCAGCAGATCGTAGGCGTACTCCAGCTTTTCTTCGCTGATCCCAAGCTGCTTGCCGATCCCGGTCGGCTGCCGCTCAATGCTCAGCAACCGGTCGCCGTCGTCGTACGCGAAGGTCTGGCTCGCATCGCGATTGATCTTGGCGACCAGACGGCCAATGGCATCGCGCTCGAACAGCGTATGACGTTCCGGGCGTTCGGCGTTTTCACCGTAGCCAATCTCATCCAGTCGGGTCAGATGGCCACCGACGTTGTAGCTGAAACGCCGGGTCAGGTTAT
>NZ_JAFGYJ010000265.1:0-520 GCF_017490805.1 Pseudomonas sp. 43(2021) | reverse complement strand
CCCGCAAGGTGTTGGTGCTGGCTCACGAACTTGGCATCGCATCGAGCCTTGAGGTGATACATCACGAGACCAGCCCGACTTCACCGAACGCGACCATTTACCAGGCCAACCCCTTGGGTAAAGTGCCGGTGCTGATGCTGCCCGACGACAGCGCACTGTTCGATTCCATCGTGATTTGCGAATACCTCGATGACCTGAGCGGTGGTGGAAAATTCATCCCGGCAAGCGGCCCCGAGCGCTACAAGGCGCTACGCCTGCAGGCATTGGCGCAGGGCATGTGCGACGTCGGCATCAAGCTGCGCTGGGAAGTCGAGCGGCGTCCCGAGGCTTTGCGCTATCCGGCGTACGCGGACGGCCAGGCCTACAAACTCAAGGAGGCGTATCGCTTCATCGAAGAGCACGTCGACCTCAATGGCCCGATCACCGTCGGCCACATCGCCTTGGCGACGGCCCTGGACTGGATCGCTTTCCGTCAACTCTCGGACTTCTCGGCGCAGGCACGCCTGAGCGAGTGGTATCA
>NZ_JAFGYJ010000264.1:0-520 GCF_017490805.1 Pseudomonas sp. 43(2021) | reverse complement strand
TTCATGGACAACCGCAGCGCCGAGCTGACCAAGTACGCGGCCAACGCGATGCTCGCCACCCGCATCAGTTTCATGAACGAACTGGCCAATCTCACCGAGCTGCTCGGCGCCGACATCGAAGCGGTGCGCAAAGGCATCGGCTCCGACCCGCGCATCGGCTACCACTTCATTTATCCGGGCTGCGGCTTCGGTGGCTCGTGCTTTCCCAAGGATCTGCGGGCCTTGCTGCACACCGCCGAACACAACGGCATGCCGCTGAAATTGCTGCGCAGCGTCACCGACGTCAATGACAGCCAACGGCACATCCTGTTCAGCAAATCGCGCGCGCAGTTTCCGCAAGGCCTGGCCGGCAAATCCATTGCGGTCTGGGGCCTGGCGTTCAAACCGAACACCGACGACATGCGCGAAGCCCCCAGCCGTTATCTGATGGATGCATTGTGGGCCGAAGGCGCCAGCGTGCAGGCCTACGATCCGGAAGCCATGTCCGAGTGCCGGCGCATCTACGGCTACCGCAACGACC